>NZ_JAXIOO010000015.1:0-84628 GCF_049311065.1 Arthrobacter sp. 7Tela_A1
GTGCCCCCACACACCCCGCACCTCTCCACCCGACACTAGGCGCCGCAGAATCCTAGCCACCTAGTGAAATTCCTGTTTTACTAGGTGGCATTAGCAGGTGAGGGAAAGTGGACGGATGACCGAGGCAGCCAGGCCAGACAGCACCACACGGACAGTGGAACGCGCACTGTCCCTGCTGAGCGTGGTGTGCCGCCAGGGCGCAGTGACCCAGTCCGAAGCGGCCAAAGCTGCGGGCCTGTCCACCAGCACGGCCCTGCGCCTGCTGCGCACCCTGGAAGGAACCGATTTCCTGCGCCGGGAAGAGAACGGGATTTACCGCCCCGGTCCGGCAGTCGTACAGCTGGGCGTCCTCGCCCTGAGCTCAGAATCCCTGATCTCCACCTACCGTGCCGCCATGGACCGGATCGTTGAACAGACCGGTGAATCCACCTACCTCAGCATTCCCGCGGCCGGCGGCCACGGCCTCTACATTGCGATCGCGGAGGGCACCCAGTCCGTCCGGCACGCCAATTGGGTGGGGCGGCGCTTCGTCCTGGAAACCAGCGCCGCCGGCAAGGCAATGCGCGGCGAGGCGAACGGCACCGGCTGCGCGGTGGTGAGCGACGGCGTCGAACCAGACATCACCGCCATCGCCGTGCCGCTGACTGCCGGCGGAAAAGCCGTGGCGGCGATGAGCGTGGTGGTGCCCAGCTACCGCATCACCCCAGACCGGCTGGCGGATATCTGCCGGGTCCTCACAGCAGAAACCAGTGCAGTTCAAACACACGGCTAACCGACAACGACGACGGAGAACCCCATGAACGAAAACACCCCGCGCACCGTCCGGGCTCCGCGCGGCACCGACCTGAACGCCAAAAGCTGGCAGACCGAAGCACCGCTGCGGATGCTGATGAACAACCTGGATCCGGAGGTCGCTGAGCGGCCGGAGGACCTGGTGGTCTACGGCGGCACCGGTAAGGCCGCCCGGAACTGGGAAGCCTTCGACGCGATCATCCGCACCCTGAAGACTCTCGACGACGACGAAACCCTGCTGGTGCAGTCCGGCAAACCCGTCGGAGTGTTCCGCACCAACGAGTGGGCTCCGCGGGTGCTGATCGCCAACTCCAACCTGGTGGGGGACTGGTCCACCTGGCCCGAGTTCCGGCGGCTGGAGGCCGAAGGACTGACCATGTACGGACAAATGACCGCGGGGTCATGGATCTACATCGGCACCCAGGGCATCCTGCAGGGAACCTATGAAACTTTTGCCGCCATCGCCAACAAGCGGTTCGGCGGCACCCTCGCCGGCACCGCCACCCTCACCGGCGGCTGCGGCGGCATGGGCGGTGCCCAGCCGCTGGCGGTCACGCTCAACGGCGGAGCGGTGCTGATTGTCGACGTCGACGGGTCCCGGCTGCGGCGCCGGGCCGGCAAACGCTATCTCGACGACGTCGAAACCGACCTCGACGCGGCCCTCGCCAAGGTGATGGCCGCCAAGGCCGAAGGCCGGGCCCTGTCCGTGGGACTGGTCGGCAACGCGGCGGAGGTCTTCCCCGAACTGCTCCGCCGCCGGAACGCCGGCGAAGGCGCGGACTTCGACATCGTCACCGACCAGACCTCGGCCCACGATCCGCTCAGCTACCTGCCGGAAGGCGTGACTGTAGAGGACTGGCACCGCGAAGCCGAAGCCGACCCGGTGGGCTTCACCAAAAAGGCGCAGGCCTCCATGGCCCGCCACGTCGAAGCCATGGTCGGCTTCCAGGACGCCGGCGCCGAGGTCTTCGACTACGGCAACTCGATCCGGGATGAAGCCCGCCAGGGCGGGTACGACCGGGCCTTCGACTTCCCCGGCTTCGTTCCCGCCTATATCCGGCCGCTGTTCTGCGAAGGCATGGGCCCGTTCCGCTGGGTGGCGCTCTCCGGGGACCCCGCGGATATTGCCGTCACCGATGCCGCACTGAAGGAACTCTTCCCCGAGAAGGAACACCTGCACCGCTGGCTGGACGCCGCGGCCAAGCACGTGGAATTTGAAGGCCTTCCCGCCCGGATCTGCTGGCTCGGCTACGGGGAACGCGCCCAGGCCGGGCTGCTGTTCAACCGGCTGGTCGCCGAGGGCAAGGTCTCCGCGCCGATCGTGATCGGCCGGGACCACCTGGACTCCGGGTCCGTGGCTTCCCCCTACCGCGAAACCGAGGGGATGAAGGACGGCTCCGACGCGATCGCCGACTGGCCGCTGCTCAACGCCCTGCTCAACACGTCTTCCGGCGCCACTTGGGTCTCGATCCACCACGGCGGGGGAGTCGGCATCGGCCGTTCACTTCACGCCGGGCAGGTCTCCGTCGCCGACGGCACCGACCTGGCCGCCCGCAAGCTCGAGCGGCTGCTCACCAACGATCCGGGTACCGGCGTCATGCGCCACGTCGACGCCGGCTACGACGAGGCAGGGCAGGTCGCCAAAGAACGCGGCGTCCGTATCCCGATGGCCGAATAGGGTAAACCCATGGCAGCAGTTACTACCCTCCTGGACAGCATCTCCGATATCGGCCGGGATCCGGTCCGCGGCGGCTACAGCCGCCCGGTCTTCTCCGCGGCGGAAACGGACCTTCGCGCCTGGTTCACAGCGGAGGCGCAGTCCCGCGGGCTCGACGTCGAGACTGACCGCAACGGCATCCTCTGGGCCTGGTGGGGCGAACCCCAGAAAGGCGCACTGGTCACCGGCAGCCACCTGGACTCCGTTCCCGGCGGCGGAGCTTTCGACGGGCCGCTCGGCATCGCGGCGGCCCTCGCCGCCGTCGACGTCCTCAAAGAGCGCGGGGTCCAGCGCAACCGGTCCCTCGCCATCACCGTTTTCCCCGAGGAAGAGGGCTCGCGCTTCGGCGTCGCCTGCCTGGGGTCGCGGCTGATGACCGGAGCCATTGACCCGGACACTGCCCGAAACCTGCGCGACGACGCCGGCACCACCTTCGCCGACGCCGCCCGCGCCGCTGGGCTGGACCCGGCGCACCTGGGCCGGGATGAGGATACCCTCGCCCGGATCGGCGACTTCGTGGAACTGCACGTGGAACAGGGCGGAGGACTCGGAGACGACGGTCCCGCCGTCGCCGTCGGCAGTTCCATCCTGGGCCACGGGCGCTGGAAACTCACCGTGCACGGGCAGGGCAATCACGCCGGCACCACGCTGATGGAAGACCGCGCGGACCCGATGGTCGCAGCCGCGCAGATCATCACCGCTGTTCAACAGGCCGCAGCCGCACTGCCCGGGGCGCGTGCCACCGTGGGCCGGATCCAGGCCGTTCCCGGCGGCAGCAACGTGATCGCTTCCCGGGTGGAACTCTGGCTCGACGCCCGGCATGAGGAGGACGCGCTCACCGCACAGCTGGTGGAAACCATCCACGGCAAGGCCCAGAAGATCGCCGCCTTCGAAGGGTGCTCCGTGACGCTGGCGCAGGAATCCTTCAGCCCCACGGCCACCTTTGACCCGGCCCTGCAGCGCCAGCTGCAGCTTGCCCTGCCGGAGGCGCCCGTCCTGGCCACCGGAGCAGGGCACGACGCCGGGATCCTGGCCGGGCACGTGCCCGCGGGCATGGTCTTTGTCCGCAACCCCAGCGGAATTTCGCATTCCCCGGAGGAATATGTGGAAGACGCCGACGCCGACTACTCCGCCACAGCGCTTGCAGATGTCCTGGAGGACCTGCTGTGATCCGCCGTGCGGCAGGGGTCTGGTGCGCACAGGCCGTGTGGGACGGCAGGATTGAATCCGGCGTCCGCCTGAGCGTTGATTCCGCAGGAATCGTCGCCGCCGTGGAAACCGGCGCGGCACCGAGATCCGGGGACCTGGTCCTGGAAGGCATCGTGTTCCCCGGCGCCTCCAACGCGCACTCGCACGCTTTCCACCGGGTGCTGCGCGGCCGCACCCACACCGGGGGAGCGGACAGTTTTTGGACCTGGCGCCAGGCCATGTACCGGGCCGCCGGAACGCTCACCCCGGAGCTGTATGAGGAAGTGGCCACCGCTGTTTTCGCCGAAATGCTGACCGCCGGATATACCTCGGTGGCCGAGTTCCACTACGTCCACCACCGGCCCGACGGCACTCCGTATCCCGGTCACGACATGGAACTGGCACTTGGCCGCGCAGCACGTGCCGTGGGTATCCGGCTGACGCTGCTGGACACCTGTTACCTGGCCGGAGGGTTTGGGGAACCCCTGGCACCGGAACAGCTCCGCTTCGGGGACAGCAGTGCCCAGGCGTGGCTGCAGCGGCTCGCCAGTCTCAGGAAGGCGTTCGAGGCAGAGTTCGACCCGTCTGAGGCCAGCATCGGCGCGGCCCTGCACTCCGTCCGCGCCGTCCCCGAGGAAGCCCTGGCAGACATCGCCAGCGGTCTGGAGCCCGAACTTCCCCTGCACATCCATATCTCCGAACAGCCCGCAGAGAACGACGCCTGCCTGCGGGCCACCGGCCTGACCCCGGTGCAGCTGCTGGGAAAACACGGCCTGCTCAGCCCTCGCCTTTCCGCAGTCCACGCCACCCACCTGGGCCCGCAGGATATCGCGCTGCTGGGCCATGCGGGTGCCACGGTCGTGATGTGCCCCAGCACCGAAGCGGACCTCGCGGACGGTATTGGACCGGCTGCTGCACTGGCGGGAGCGGGCGCGCGGATCGCGCTGGGCTCGGACCAGCACGCCGTCGTCGATCCCTGGCTCGAAATGCGGGCGCTGGAGCACGGAGAACGGCTGGCCTCGGGCACCCGCGGCCGGTTCGCCCCCGTTGACCTGCACCGGGCACTGTCCGACGGCGGTGCTGCCGCGCAGGGGCGGCGCGTGCCCGGTTTCGCGGCCGGACGCATGTGCGACCTGATCGTGGTGGATCCCGCCAGCGCCCGGACCGCCGGCGCGGACCCCGCCCAGCTGGCACTCTGTGCGACGGCGCAGGACGTGAGAGCCGTCGTCGTCGGCGGTGTCCTTACCGCTGACCGGGGAGAGCATGTGCGGCTGGGGGATCCGGGGCGACTGCTCGCTGCTGCGATACGGAAACTTGATGCGGCTCCGGGCAGGCAGATGACCGAAACCGCGTCCGGAGCCCAGGCATGAGCACCCTGGTCACCAATATCGGTGAGCTTTCCACGATGGACGCCGCGCGGGGCAGCGAGTCGGTGCTCCGGGACGCGGCGATCGTGTTCGAGGGTGAACGGATCAGCTGGATTGGCCCCGCCGGGCAGGCCCCGGCAGCTGACGAAGCGGTCGACGCCGGCGGGCGGGCCATGCTCCCGGGCTGGGTGGATTCCCACACCCACCTGGTCTTCGCCGGAGACCGCAGCGCGGAGTTTGAGGCGCGGATGGCCGGGGAGCCTTATGCTGCCGGCGGGATCGCCGTCACCACCGAAGCGACCCGCGCGGCGGGGGACTACGACCTCACCCGGCTGCTGCTCGGCCGGCAGGCCGAAGCCGCCGCGGGCGGCACCACCTGGCTGGAAACCAAGACCGGGTACGGGCTGGACGTGGAGCAGGAAGCACGCAGCGCCCGGATTGCCTCCACCGTTGTGGATGACGTGACGTTCCTCGGCGCGCACCTGGTTCCCGCGGGCAGCGACCCGGACGAGTACACCGAGCTGGTCTGCGGCCCGATGCTTACGGCGGTGCGGCCGTACGTGCAGTGGGCCGATGTGTTCTGCGAGCGCGGGGCCTTCACGGAGGACCAGTCCCGGCGGGTGCTCACTGCCTGCAGGGACGCCGGGCTGGGCCTGCGGGTACACGGCAACCAGCTGGGTCCGGGGGCGGGGGTCCAGCTTGCGGTGGAGTTCGCTGCCGCCAGCGTGGACCACGTCAACTATCTTTCAGCGGACGACGTCGCTGCGCTCGCGGGCAGCTGGGCCGACTGGGACGCCGCCGCCGGAGAGGGAACTCCGGGAACCGTGGCCACCTGCCTGCCCGCCTGCGACCTCTCGACCCGGCAACCGCTGGCTCCCGGACGCCGACTGCTCGACGCCGGCGTCGAAATAGCGCTGGCTTCCAACTGCAACCCGGGAACGTCCTACACCTCGTCCATGAACTTCTGTGTGGCAACTGCCGTGCTGCAGATGGGGCTCAGCGTCCCCGAGGCGGTCCGGGCAGCAACCTACGGCGGTGCCCTGGCCCTGCGCCGGCACGCCGGGGAGGACCGGGACGGTGCACGGGCGGTGGGTTCCCTCGCCGTCGGGCACCGTGCCGACCTCCATCTGCTGAACGCACCGTCGGCAGCGCACCTTGCCTACCGTCCCGGGATGCCGCTGACGGCCGCCGTGTGGCGGGCCGGAACCCGCGTCGGACGCTAGCGTCGCCTGGCCCGCGGAGCCGAGGCGGGCAGCCATCGCAGTTTACGAGCACGTTCTCTGGACTGCCCCCGGCGGGCCACCTACGATACAAGGCACACTGGCCTGCGTGTGAGCCGGGCGGTGGACGGCCAGGACCTCCTGCGGACCCAAGGCGGCGTTGATGTCTACGTTGAAGTATTCGGCAGACGAAGGAACGACTGTACCTCCGCGTGTTGTGCCGGTGTCCAAGGGCCGGGCGGTGGTCGACTGGCTGACAACGACGGACCACAAGAAGGTCGGCTACCTGTACCTGATCACGTCGTTCATCTTCTTCTGCCTGGCCGGGGTGATGGCCCTGATTATCCGGGTCGAGCTGTTCCAGCCCGGGCTGGAGATAGTGTCGTCGCGGGAGCAGTACAACCAGCTCTTCACCATGCACGGCACCCTGATGCTGCTGATGTTCGCAACGCCGCTGTTCGCCGGTTTCGCGAATGTGATGATGCCGCTGCAAATCGGTGCGCCCGACGTCGCTTTCCCCCGGCTCAATGCCTTGGCCTACTGGTTCTTCCTGTTCGGCTCCCTGATCGCGGTGTCCGGGTTCATCACGCCGCAGGGCGCAGCGTCCTTCGGCTGGACTGCCTACGCGCCGCTGTCCAATACGACGTTCTCCCCCGGCGTCGGGGGCGATCTGTGGGTCTTCGGCCTCGCCCTGTCCGGATTCGGAACCATCCTCGGCTCGGTCAACTTCGTCACCACGATCATCTGCATGCGCGCCCCCGGCATGACTATGTGGCGCATGCCGATCTTCACCTGGAACACCTTGGTCACGGCCATCCTGGTGCTGATGGCGTTCCCGCCGCTGGCTGCGGCACTGTTCGCACTTGGAGCGGACCGAAGGTTCGATGCCCACATCTTCGATCCGGAGAACGGCGGGGCCATTCTCTGGCAGCATCTGTTCTGGTTCTTCGGCCATCCCGAGGTGTACATCATTGCCCTGCCCTTCTTCGGGATCATTTCCGAGATCCTCCCGGTCTTCAGCCGGAAACCCATCTTCGGCTACAAGGGCCTGGTCTTTGCCACAATTGCGATCGCCGGGCTGTCCATGACGGTGTGGGCGCACCACATGTATGTCACGGGGCAGGTTTTCCTGCCTTTCTTCGCCATCATGACCATGCTGATCGCCGTGCCGACCGGGGTGAAGTTCTTCAACTGGATCGGCACCATGTGGCGCGGTTCCGTGACCTTCGAAACTCCGATGATCTGGGCCCTGGGGTTCCTGATTACGTTCCTCTTCGGCGGGCTCACCGGGATCATCCTGTCCTCCCCGCCGCTGGACTTCCACGTCTCGGATACCTACTTCGTCGTCGCCCACTTCCACTACGTCGTCTTCGGCACCGTGGTCTTCGCGATGTTCGGCGGGTTCTATTTCTGGTGGCCCAAGTGGACAGGGAAGATGCTCAACGAGCGCCTGGGCAAGATCCATTTCTGGCTGCTGTTCCTGGGCTTCCACCTGACCTTCATGATTCAGCACTGGCTCGGTGTGCTCGGCATGCCCCGGCGCTACGCCGATTACCTGGTGGAGGACAACTTCACCGGGATGAACCAGCTCTCCACCATCGGCTCCATGATCCTGGGCTTCTCGATGATTCCGTTCCTCTGGAACGTGTACGTGACTTGGCGCCGCGGTAAAAAGGTGGAGGTCGACGACCCGTGGGGCTTCGGCTGCTCACTCGAGTGGGCAACCTCCTGCCCGCCGCCGCGGCACAACTTCACCTCCCTGCCGCGCATCCGGTCCGAGCGGCCGGCGCTGGACCTGCACCACCCGGAGCTGAAACCCCGTGCCAATGAGAAGACCGACAACCCGGTAGCGAGCGTGCTCGGCGCCGCGGATATGGGCAGCGAGGATCCGAAGAACCCCGATCCGCGGCAATAGAGCGGGGCCTTCGTCTCACCCAGTTCTAAACTGGAACCAGGGGATTCCACCGCAGGAACGTGCCACCAGAGTGCACGCGCAGGGGCAATGCCGCCCTTCGGCCCCGCGTGAGAGGAGTTGTTGTGAAAGCCTGGCAGTACATGGGGGAGTGCAAGCCGATCCAGCTGAATGACATCCCGGAACCGGTTCCGGGTCCTACGCAGGTCATCATCGACGTCAAAGCCGCGGGACTGTGCCACTCCGACGTGATGTACATGGAAGTCGGGGACCAGGCCATGCCGTTCCTGCCCATGACGCAGGGGCACGAGAACGCCGGCGTCATCACGGCACTCGGAGCCGAGGTCACCGGCTTCAAGGTGGGGGACGTCGTGGGCGTCTGCTCGTCGGGAGTCCAGCCGCCGCTGGGCATGTTCACGCCGGGCGGTTTCGCCGACAAGCTCGCGGCTGACTACCGCGACCTTGCCCGGGTCCCCGAAGGGCTGGACCTCTCCCTGGCTGCCCTCGCCACTGATGCGGGCATGACCTCCTACCACGCCATGATCAAGGTCGGCGGCGCGGCGAAGGGCATGAAGGTAGGTGTCATCGGGTTCGGCGGCCTGGGCCAGATCGGTGCCCGTGCAGCCGTGCTCGCCGGTGCTGAAGTCCACGTCGCCGAGATGAAGGAAGAAGCCTGGGACAACGCCCGCGAGGTGGGTGCCGTCAGCTGTGTCAAGGACGCAGCAGAGTGGGTAGCTAATCCCCGCGCCGGCGGCGACTTCGACCTGATCGTCGACTACGCAGGCTTCGACACCACGCAGAAGGCCATCAACGCCGTGAAGCGCGGCGGCAAAGTGGTGCAGGTCGGCCTGGGCAAGCCCACGTTCACGGTGGCAACCAACACCATCCTGGGCAAGAAGCTCGAAGGCTCGCTCGGCGGCACCGTGGAGGACATCGAGGAAGTCTTTGACCTGATGCTGCGCGGAGAAATCCGCCCCGGTTATGAGGAAATCGGCTTCGAGGAGATCGCCAGGGGCCTGGAACGGCTGAAGAACAACGAGGTCCTCGGCCGCCTCGTGGCGAGGTTTGGCGACTAAGGACACCTCTGCGGTACCGTCCCCACCGCGGCTACGTGCGGATCAGCTCGGGCGAACCCTCCCTGATCCGGGCGGCAAGGTCTGCGGCGTGCGATGCCGGCCACCAGTGGCCGGCATCCACGGCGGTGAACCGTACGCGGGGAGCAAATTCCTCCACACCCTGGTTCAGGGCGGGGGAGAGGAACGGATCCCGCAGCGGCACCATTACGTCAACGGGTATTTGGACAGCGCCCTGCAGGGCGGACGTCCCGCGTGCGGCCAGGTTCGCCCGGTACAGGGCCAGGCCGCGCTGCGGGTTGCGGCCGGCAGGTCTGCCCTGGGTCCGCTCGTAGAGCCGTGCCCCGACCGTGGAAAAGAACAGTTCGGGGAGCACCGGGATCTGGAATCCCGCCACGTAGGAGCTGCGCAGGCACTGCTGGGCGACGTCGGGCCAGCGGGCCGGCACCCGCAGCCGCCGGGCAAACCAGCCGCGGAAGTGCTGCAGGTCCGGACCCGAGATGCTCAGATACCGGGAAAGCCGGGACGGTGCCCGCGGGTCACGCGCAGCAGCCCAGCCCTGTATGGATCCCCAGTCGTGCCCTACCAGCTGGACGGGTCCGGCCGACGCCGCCTTGAGAACCGCGTACAGATCCTCGACCAGCAGTGGAAGCCGGAAGTTTGCCAAGGCGGTTTCCTGCACCGTGGACAGTCCTGCGTCACGGGTGTCATAGGCGATCACGTGGTGGTCTTCTGCCAGCAGGGGAATCACCCCGGCGAAGACCGTGTGGTCGTCGGGATAGCCATGAACCAGCAATACCTCGGGGACACCCGGTCCCGGTTCGGGGCCGTATTCATAGACGGCAAGCTGCGCCCCTTCTCCGCTCACCCAGCTTCGCCGTTCGCTGGGGTGCAGTGGTGCGGGGGCAGATCGGCGGGTTCCTAGGAGGCTCACTGTCCGGTTCCTTCCGGTCGCATTCTTCTGCTCGCGCCGCAGCCGCGCCGCAGCCGCGCCGCGTGGCCGCCAGCCTACCCTCCTCCGGGGGTGGCGCCGCTCCTACCGGCTGCCCTTCAGCCTGGTGAGGGCTGCGCTGACCTCCCACAGGTGAGCGGCAGCGGCCCGGTCGTAGCTGCGCTTGGAGGATCTGCGTGGTTTGCCCCTGCTGAAGTATGCTCCGCTTGCCGTTTCGAGTTCGGAAGCGGAAGCCAACCGGACCGAAGTGGCTGCACCCGTCCCCGCACGCTGCATAAGGGGCCGGAGCAGCGGCACGAACACGCGCTGAACAGCTCCGGGATCCTCCGTCGCGAAGGACGTTCTCACTATTCCCGGATGAAGCGCATTGGCCGTTACCCGGCTACCCTGCAGCAGCCTTGCCAGCTCGTAGGTGAAAAGCACATTGGCGAGCTTGGACTGGCTGTACGCGCGTGCCCCCGAGTAGGAGTTCTCCCCCTGCAAATCGTCGAAGTCGATCCGGCCGGAGGTGTGCGCGTTGGAGGAGACCGTCACCACCCGGGCAGGTGAACTCTCCCGCAGCCGCTCCAGCAGCAGATTGGTCAACAGGAACGGGGCCAGATGGTTCAAGGCAAATGTGTGCTCGAGACCATCGGCGGTGTCGTGCCGGGTGTTCCAATACCCGCCGACGTTGTTGACCAGTACATTGATGCGGGGAAGCGCCGTCAGAATCTCGCCCGCCAATCGCCGGACCTCAGCCTGGGAAGAGAGATCGCCGGTAAAGACGTCTACCTGCCCGCCGCCTTCCTTCCTGAGCTCCTCCGCTGCTGCCTCTGCGCGGTCCGGCCTGCGCCCGGTGACCGCGAGCCGCGCACCCATTGCTGCCAGTTTCTGCGCGGTCGCGAGGCCGATGCCGCCGGTGGCACCGGTGACGAGCACAGTCTTCCCCTGCATGGGGCGGCCCTGGCTCTGTTCCATGACGTGCATCCTTGGTCATCAGGTCCGGACCGAGACCGCCCGGGAGGCTGTTCGTATTCCGGCACCTTATTCCTTCACGCTACGCCCGAAATCCCGCGTGATCGAGCGGTTCAGCATCCGGGTCCGGGGTGGCCGGATTCAACGTCAGCACAATGAAGCGGCGCCGCCCGGACCCAAAGGGCCGGACGTCGCCGCTTCATGTGTCTGCCTAGCCGGAGCGGGTTAGCCGCGGCCGGAGAGGCAGATCAGGTACCGTGCGTAGTCCACCGCGTACTTGAGCCAGCCCCGTACATCCCACCAGTTCTTCGGCGGGACGGGACGGACACAGGTGGGCTGTTCCGGTGCTGCGGGCTCAACAGTGACCGGGATGGTGACGGTTGTCCCTGACGGATCGGCGGTCAGCACCAGGGCACCGGGGCCGGAGGCCGACGCCGGAATGGCGGCCGTGACGCTTGCGGCACCGGCAGTGACGGGAACCGTTCCAAGCGCGACGGCGGTTCCTCCGGCAGGAACCCAGTTCACGGCCAGCGTGGTGTTGGCCGGGCTGCCCAGGGAGGTCAGGTCCAGCTTCTCCACGGAGAAGGAAGCGCTGGAACCGGCCTTTGCAGTGGCCGGAGCGCCCTTGACGACTACGCCCTGGCGGGCGAAATCGGGGGAGACCGGGCTGCTGGCCTGGAGGTAGCTGATCCACGCATCACGGTCGATCAGGCCGGAGTCACGGGTGTCCGTGCCCTGGGCGAAGGTGGAGAAGTTGTCCCCGCCCTGGGCCAGGAAGCTGAACGTACCCACCCGGTAAGCCAGGTTGGGATCCAGCGCTTCGCCGTTGACGGTGACCGACTGGATCCGGGAGCCGCGGGCCTGGTCCGGGTCGTACGTGTAGGTCACGTTGTCGGAGAGCCCCAGGGCCAGGAATGCGCGGGAACTTCCGTCCGGCTGCCACTGTTCCTCGAGGACCGACTTCAGCTGAGCACCGGTCAGGGTGGTGGTCCACAGGTTGTTCACGAACGGCAGCACGGCGTTGGCTTCGGCGTAGGTGATCACGCCGTCCTCGCCGTAGTACAGCTCCGCCCGCATACCGCCCGGGTTGACGACGCCGATTTCCGCTCCGCCGCGCTCGGGTGAGCCAAGGGAGGAGAGCAGCGAGTCAGCCACCAGGTTGCCCAGGGTGGATTCGTTGCCGCGGTCATCGCGGCCTGTTCCAGTGAACGCCGTGGTGATGTCCGCCGTGACCGAGCCGATCGGCTGGTTGCCGACCTCAGCTGCGTACGCCAACGCGGCGTCGACAATCCGCTTCACTTCGGCAACCGCAGGGTACGCGGCCACCAGTTCGGCCGCCGGAGCAGCAGTACGGGCCACGTTGCCGGCGGCGTAGGAAAGGACCTCATCCGTTTCGGCGCTGTATTCGAGCTGGATCTGGCCGATGAACTCACCGTAGGAACCAGTCTGGACCACGGGACGGGTCTTGCCCTCAACACCGGGGACCGGTGCGTCCCACGCGTACTGCTTGTGCGTGTGGCCCGTGTAGATGGCATCTACCAGTGCGCTGGTTTCCGTTACGATCTCGGCAAAGGCACCGCCGCCGGCGATCTCCTCTTCCAGGGTGGCGCCGTCGGGCGCTCCCGATCCGGCACCCTCGTGGTACTCGGCGATGATGACGTCGGCCAGGCCCTCGGCTTCAAGGCGCTCAGCGACACGGTTCACTGCTTCCACCGGGTCACCGAACTCGAGCGTGGAGATGCCGCCGGGGGAAACCAGGGTTCCGGTCTCTTCGGTGACGGCTCCGATCACTGCCACCTGGACGCCGTTCACGTCCAGGATGGTGTACTCCGGCAGGGCCGGGGTAGTGGTGCCCTTGAGGTACACGTTGGCGCCCAGGTACTCGAAGTCCGAAGCGGAAGCCACACGGTCCGTGAGGTCCGCGAATCCGCCGTCGAACTCGTGGTTGCCCACTGCCGAAGCCCGCAGGCCCAGCGCGTTCAGGACGTCGATGGTGGGCTGGTCCTGCTGCACCGAGGAGGCGAACAGGGAAGCGCCGATGTTGTCGCCGGCGGAGAGGAACAGTGAGCTGCCCTCTTCAGCGGCGGCCTTGAGCTGCTCGACGGTGCCGGCGAAGTTGACGGTGTTGGCGTCAATGCGGCCGTGGAAATCGTTGATGTTGAGCAGGTTCAGGTCTGTGACCTCGGCTTCCGCCGGAATCAGGTTCATCCCCACCAGGATCGGATCGTGGTCCGAGGAACGGTAGGGATCGGCTGCGTAGTAGTCGGTGGCGTTGTAGTTGTACCGGCTGTATTCGAAGGCGATCGACTCAACCGAGTTGATGTTCCAGATGTCGGTGCCGGTGACATCCTCAGCTGCAGCGGGGGAGGCCAGGATGTGGTCCAGGGATCCGACCAGGCCGCTGAAGGCGTAGGAGTGCTTGCCGGTGGCCTTGCCCAGGTTCAGGTACCCGGCGTCGGCGAAGACCTGCATGGGGTCTTCCGCGGCGTAGGAGTTGAAGTCACCGAGCAGGAAGACCCGCTCGGTTCCGGCATCCTGCGCCACGGCGTCCGCAAACGCGGCCACGGCCTGGGCCTGGCGGACGCGGTCGGCGTTCCAGCCGCCCTGCCCATTGTCTGCATTCTCGCCGCTGGCCGGCGCAGAACCCTTGGACTTGAAGTGGTTCGCGATCGCCACGAAGCTCTCGCTGTCTTCTCCGCCGGCCGGTTTGAAGGCCTGGGCCAGCGGTTCGCGGGCGTTGGAGAAGACGCTCTCATCGTTCAGGATGACCGAATCTCCCACCGGCTCAGCGGAAGAGGTCCGGTAGATGAACGCAGTGCGGATGACATCTTCGTCGTCGGGCAGTGCCGCGGGGGAGCGGACGTAGTCCCAGGTGCCGGGAGCTTCTGCGTTCAGAGCCTCGGTGAGGTGGGCGAGGGCGGTGTCCCGGTCCTGTCCCAGCTCGGCGGAGTTCTCGATTTCCATAAGACCGACGACGTCGGCGCCCAGGGCGTTGATCGCCGCAACGATTTTCGCCTGCTGGCGTTCGAGGTTCGCCTCATTGGCTGCGCCGCGGGCGTCGCAGCCGCCGCGGACGGTGACCGGAGCGCCGGAGCGGTCGTTGTAGTAGGTGCAGCCGGTGAGGTCGTCACCGGTGGTGCTGAAGTAGTTCAGCACGTTGAAGGCGGCGAGCTTCAGGTTGCCGCCCACACTCTGGGGTGCCGGTGTGCGGGTGTTTTCGAACGACGCCGGCTGGACGGTGTCGGCGTTGGCCGGAGTCAGTTCGGTCAGCGGCTGGAAACGCCAGGCACTGTTGCGGAAGTCCAGGATCACGTTCGTGGTGAACTCCGCCGGGGCACCGATGCGCACCGGATCGGTGGACGTCAGGTACGGCAGCGGCTTGGCCTGGTTGGCTGCGGAGAGGAAGTTGGTGGTGGCGCCGTCGTCGAGCTTTACGGCCTTCGCCGCGTTGGTGGCGACAACTGCCGCGTGTTCCGGGGTGCCAACGGGCGCGACGGCGGTGGGCTGCACCAGCGTCTCGGTGCCGGCGGCGAGGCCGATTTCCGCGTACTGGTTCAGCGTGTAGTTATCCGTGACGGTGAAGTCGCCCTGGGGTGCCAGCAGCATGCCCTCGAGGGTTTCGCGCTCGGCGTCAGTGGCGGGCCAGGTGACTGAGGCCGGCTTGACCTCTTCCGCGGGTTCGCTGAGCTTGGTCAGTGCACCTGCGGGAACGGTGAGCTGGGTCAGGCCGAAGTACTCGCCGACCGTGCCGGTGACCTCGACGTAATCGCCAATTGCTACCTGGCCGACGGTGGCCGAGGAGAAGACGAAGATACCGTGGGATGCCGTGTGGGTTGCGGGGTCCAGTTCGCCGCCGGTGCCCGGGGTCTGGAGGTAGTAGCCGCTGAAGCCGCCGGTTGGGTACGCGGCGGTGACTTTGCCGCGGGTGGTGACGCTCTGGCCGACCAGGGTGCTGGCGTCCCCGGTGCCCTGGATCTCGGCGATCGTCACGGCTCCGGCCGGAGGATCAGTGGGCTCCGGATCCGTGGGCTCGGGGTCCGGTACGGTTCCCCCGCCCGCGGTG
This sequence comes from Arthrobacter sp. 7Tela_A1, assembly GCF_049311065.1. NCBI lineage: Bacteria > Bacillati > Actinomycetota > Actinomycetes > Micrococcales > Micrococcaceae > Arthrobacter > Arthrobacter sp. 7Tela_A1. Next base: position 15,239 of record NZ_JAXIOO010000015.1, read on the forward strand.
TTCGTTGGAGTGACGGAAGCACTGAGGGTGAAGTCTGAGGCGTTGTTGTTCGTGTCCGCGAACCCGGTCCGGTTCAGCGACTTCGGGTCTGAATTTCCGGCAGGAGCCGCAGCAGCCGCGGTCTCGAAAGTGTTGGAGGTGCCGTAGCCGAGCAGGTCTACGACGCCGGTCTGGCCAATGACGGAACCGGTGGGAAGAGGGTTAACTGCAGCTGCCTGGTTGGAGAGCACCAGGGTTCCGGCGGAACCGGAGAAGCTTGCTCCGATCGTGGCATCCGCAGCAGGCAGTGCAGTGCCGTTGGTGCCGTTGCTGGCGCCCTGGATCAGGTAGTACCCGCCGGCGGCGATCGTGCCGGAGAGCCGGCCGATGCCGGTGGGCGGCGCCGTCGTACCTGCGGCGCGGTACTGGAGCGACCACCCGTCCAGGCTGACCGGGGCGTTTGTGGGGTTGTACAGCTCAACGAATTTGTTGGTGAACGGCGCGTTGGCGCTTCCGCCGCTGAGGTAGGCCTCGTTGATGATGACGCCGGGGAGTGCTTCCTCGGCGTGGGCGGGCAACGCCGCCAGGGGACCGGCCAGCAGGCCGGCAGACAGCGCTGTACCCAGCACGGCCTTCCATCGGGTTAATCTCATGCCTCGTTGCTCCTTGGGGAACGGGTGCCGGTTGCTGGGCAGGCGGTAGCGGCCCGGAAAAGCGGCAGTGGGTGCGGTGAACTCCTTCTGGATACCATCCCGGGGTTACAGGCACATGAATTCGATCCCTTTGGCGCCCTAACGGGAGGTAACTATTGACAATGCACGAAAGGGGGCCTAACAGCTTCGGTTAGGCCCCCTTTATAGTGAAGTGCGAGCTACACGTTCGAGTTCTTCACCGTGGTGCTCAGTTTCTCGCCGTCCACCCGGTAGACGGTGCAGAGGATCTCCCGGTCATTCCCCAGCGTCCAAGAGGTGGGGGTAGGCGTCAGGTATCCGATGTCCAGGGCGGACACGGAGTAGTCAGCGCCGATGTAGGGCTGGAACTCAGCGAGGCAGAAATCCTGGGCCGTGGTGTCCACGGTTTCCTCACCGGGGTAGGCGCCGGCTTCCATGTCCATCGCCGCGTAGACCTCGGAATCGTGCGGCTGGGTGCAGGGAAGCACGTCGACGGCGTCGACCTCCTCAGCATCCGGGTCTTCGGCCAGGCAGTCCCCGACCTTCAAATCGACGGCGTCGACGCTTTCCGCAGCTGCCTCTTCCTCTGCGGCCTCTTTGGCCGCGGTCTCGGCTTCCGGCGAGGCCGATGCCGCGGCGGGCGACTCGCTGGTCTTCGGCTCGTCGTTGCCTGCGGAGGCTGAGCCTCCGCAGCCGGCGAGCACGAGGGCAAAGGCGGCAGCCGTGACGGCTTTTCCGGCGCGGGCCAGTTGGACCTGGCGGGCGGAATTCATGCGGGTAACTCCTTCTGCGGTAATTGGTTTTGGTTCTCCATCCCCCAATGGGCCGGAAACCACCAGAAGAGCCTATGTGTGCGGTAAACACGCTTATAAATCGGCAAAGTAACATCCGTGAGCAGTATGCAATGGCATCGAAGGAGGGCAAACAAAAGCACCCCGGTCCGCGGACCGGGGTGCTTCGTCAGGCTGGCTGCATCGCTCAGAGATGCAACGCTTCCCTGCATGAGCGGAAGGTAAGGGATTCGAACCCTTGGTACGGGGTTACCGCACACTGGTTTTCAAGACCAGCTCCATCGGCCGCTCGGACAACCTTCCTCCGCTTAGTAGTCTGGCAGATGAGCGCAGTTCACCAAAATTTTCGCCACGTCCGCAGGAGGCATCATGAAAGCGATTGTCATTACCGAACCAGGCGGCGCGAACGTGCTGGCCCTCCGCGACGTGCCCGCTCCCGTCCCCGGTCCCGGAGAAATCCTCATCGATGTTGCTGCAGCGGGAATCAACCGCGCCGACGTGCTGCAGCGTCAGGGCAAGTACCCGGTGCCCCCGGGTGCTCCCGAGCATCCGGGCCTGGAGGTGTCGGGCCGGGTGGCTGCAGTCGGCACCGGGGTGGAAGGCCTGGAAGTGGGGGCCGACGTCGTGGCCCTGCTGTCGGGCGGCGGCTACGCCGAGCAGGTGGCGGTGCCGGCCGGCCAGGTGCTCCCGGTTCCGCCGGAGCTGGACCTGATCACGGCCGCGGCCCTGCCGGAGGTGGCGGCCACAGTGTTCTCGAATCTTTTTATGACTGCCGGGGTCCGCGAAGGCGAGTACGTCCTGATCCATGGAGGGGCCGGTGGAATCGGGACCATGGCCATCCAGTTGGTGGCGGCTTTCGGGGCGGTTCCCATGGTGACGGCGTCGAGCCCGAAAAAGCTGGCGCTCGCCGAGAGCCTCGGCGCCAAAGTCCTGATCAACTACAAGGAGCAGGACTTCGTGGAAGAGGTCCGCCGGGCCACGGAGGGCAGGGGAGCGGACGTCATCCTGGATGTCATGGGAGCCAAGTACCTGCAGCGCAACCTGGACGCACTCGCCGTCGAAGGCCGCCTGGTGATCATCGGCCTGCAGGGCGGCACCCGGGCCGAGCTGGACCTGAACGCACTGATGACGAAGCGCTGCGCCGTCATGGGCACCACCCTGCGCGCTCGGCCGGAAGCCGAGAAGAGTGCCATCATGGCGGCCGTCGGCGAGTACGTCTGGCCGTTGCTGCGCGACGGGACCGTGAAGCCGCTGGTGGACCGCACGTTCCCCCTCGCCGAAGCCGCTGCGGCACATGAGTACTTCGACTCCGGGCAGCACACCGGGAAGATCCTGCTCACGGTCTAGCGGCCCACTCCCGCGCCCCGGACGCCGTCGACCGGTTCCGGCGTGTGTGTGATCCACATCGCATCGCCGGTGCTAACCTCTTGCGCATCACCTGCACCCCATCGGGGTGCGGACCCGCACTGCTGACAAGGGGTACGCATCATGAGTGAGAACAACCGGCGCCGAAGGGACCCGGACCGCCGGGACCCCGGAGCGTCCGACGCAGACGTCCTGGTCCAGGACCCGGACCTGCCGCCCGTTGCCGTCGACGACGACGCAGCGCAGGCGGAAGAACGCCGCTGGACGCCGCTGAAGATCGCCGTCTGGGTGGGCATCGCCCTGCTGGGCGGCATCAGTTGGACCATGCTGGCGATCGTCCGCGGCGAGACAGTCAACGCCATCTGGTTCGTCTTTGCTGCGGTCTGCACGTACCTGATCGGTTACCGGTTCTACTCCAAGTACATCGAGCGGCACCTGCTCAAGCCCAATGACCGCCGGGCCACGCCCGCGGAGTACAAGGCGGACGGCAAGGACTACGCCGCCACCGACCGGCGGGTGCTCTACGGGCACCACTTCGCTGCGATCGCCGGTGCCGGCCCGCTGGTGGGTCCGGTCCTGGCCGCCCAGATGGGTTACCTGCCCGGCACGGTCTGGATCATCGTGGGCGTCATCCTGGCCGGCGCCGTCCAGGACTACCTGGTCATGTTCTTCTCCATGCGCCGCGGCGGCCGGTCCCTGGGCCAGATGGCCCGCGAGGAACTCGGGCTGATCGGCGGCACGGCTGCCCTGATCGCCACCCTGACCATCATGATCATCATCGTCGCCATCCTGGCACTGGTGGTCGTGAACGCCCTCGGGGAAAGCCCCTGGGGCGTCTTCTCCGTGGCCATGACCATCCCGATCGCCCTGTTCATGGGCGTTTACCTGCGCTACCTGCGCCCGGGCAAGGTCAGCGAAGTCTCGATCATCGGATTCGTGCTGCTCATGCTTGCGATCGTTGGCGGCGGCTGGATCGCGGATACCGAGTGGGGTGTGGCGATCTTCTCGCTGGACCGCGTCACCATTGCCTGGGGCATCATCATTTACGGCTTCATCGCCGCCGTCCTCCCGGTCTGGCTGCTGCTGGCCCCGCGCGACTACCTCTCCACCTTCATGAAGATCGGCACGATCGTCATGCTGGCCGTGGCCATCATCATCGTGCGCCCTGAAATCTCTGTTCCGGCCTTCAGCGAGTTCGCGTCCCGGGACGACGGCCCGGTGGTCGCCGGCCCGCTCTTCCCGTTCCTCTTCGTCACCATTGCCTGCGGTGCGCTCTCCGGCTTCCATGCCCTGATCTCCTCCGGAACCACTCCGAAGATGATCATGAAGGAACGCCAGACCCGCTTCATCGGCTACGGCGGCATGCTGATGGAATCCTTCGTGGCCATCATGGCCCTGGTCGCGGCGATCTCCCTGGACCGCGGCATCTACTTCGCGATGAATTCCTCCGCCGCCGCCACCGGCGGAACCGTGGAGGGCGCCGTCGCGTTCGTGAACTCCCTGGGCCTGGTGGGCGTGAACCTCACACCGGACATGCTCACCTCCCTGGCGTCCGACGTCGGCGAGGAGTCCATCGTGTCGCGCACCGGCGGTGCGCCAACGCTGGCAGTCGGCCTGGCGATGATCATGCAGAGCTTCATCGGCGGCCCGGCAATGATGGCGTTCTGGTACCACTTCGCCATCATGTTCGAGGCGCTGTTCATCCTCACCGCCGTCGACGCCGGCACCCGCGTTGCCCGCTTTATGCTGCAGGACTCGATCGGGAACTTCATTCCGAAGTTCCGGGATACGGGGTGGCGCACAGGCGCCTGGATCTGTACGGCCATCATGGTCGCGGGGTGGGGGTCCATCCTGATCATGGGTGTGACGGATCCGCTGGGCGGCATCAACACCCTCTTCCCGCTGTTCGGCATCGCCAACCAGCTCCTCGCGGCCATTGCGCTGGCCATCTGCCTGGCGATCCTGGCCAAGAAGAATGTCTTCAAGTACATCTGGGTAGTGGTGCTGCCGCTGGGGTTCGCCTCGGTCGTGACCATCACCGCGTCGATGTACAAGATCTTCTCGCCGGTCCCGGCCGTGGGCTACTGGGCGCAGCACAATGCGTTCCGGAACGCCCTGGAGGCAGGGGAGACCAGCTTTGGCACCGCGAAGACGGTGGAGGCAATGGAAGCCGTCGTCCGGAACACGTTCGTGCAGGGCGTGCTCTCGATCCTGTTCGTGACGCTGGCGATCATCGTGATCATCACCGCCGTGATCGCGTCGATCCGGTCCTACCGCTCCGGCGGGGCTCCGAGCGCCGAGGATCCCGCCGTGCCGTCGCGGACCTTCGCACCGGCCGGCTTCTTCGCCACTGAGGAGGAGAAGAAGATCCAGGCAGAGTGGGATGCGCTGCCGGAGGACAAGAAACCGGCGGTGGCGGAGCACTGATGACAGCCGTTGTTGGACACCTGCGCGGATTTATCCGCTTCTTCCGCGACGTGATGGGGGAGGACGCGTACCGCAAATACCAGGCCCACCACGCGGCGTCGGGCTGTTCCTCTGCGCCGCTGACGGAGCGGGAGTTCTGGCGGGACAAGATGGACCGGCAGGACGCCAACCCCGGCGGGCGCTGCTGCTGACCCCGTAACCCATCGAGAGGCCAGTTGCGGCTCCTTTCAGCCCTGAAAAGAGCCGCAACTGGCCTCTCGGTGGGATTGGCGGCGCACGGCAGGCGCTGCACCGCAGAAAAGCGCGGGCAAGAACCCGAAAGCGGGCAGGAGCCCGAAACAACCCGGGGCAGGCGTGAGAGCATTAATCCATGACTGAACAGAACGGACCTGGCGCCGGTCCCGGTGCTGCACCCGCTGCGGGCCCGGCGGCGGAACCGGCCGAGGAGTCCCAGGGTGCAGTCGGCCCGGACGCCCGGAAGCCAGCCGCCGGGCAGCCCGGAGATCAGTCCGACGAAGCGGCAGACACTCCGAGCAAGTCCGGGCCGCCGAAACTGAATGAGCTGGTGGATGAACCGGCCAAAGTCATGCGCATCGGAACCATGATCAAGCAGCTTCTCGAAGAGGTGCGCAACGCCCCGCTGGACGATGCCGCCCGCAACCGCCTGGCGGAAATCCACGACCGGTCGCTGAAGGAACTCTGTGACGGGCTGGCCCCGGAACTGGTCAGCGAACTCGAACGCATCAACCTGCCCTTCCCGGACCATGCCACCCCAACAGACGCCGAGCTGCGAATCGCCCAGGCTCAGCTGGTGGGCTGGCTCGAAGGGCTCTTCCGGGGAATCCAGACCGCGATTGCCGCCCAGCAGACCGCCAACCAGCAGCTCCAAAGCCGGCTGCAGCTGCGGCAGCTCCCACCCGGGACCGTCCTCGCCCCCGGCGTGGTGATCGGGGAGAACGGCGAACCGCGCCGCATGGCCGGCAGTACGGGCCAGTCAGGCCAGGGCGGAATGGGGTCCCAGGCCGAGCCCCAGGCCGGCCCCGGACAATATCTGTAGAATCTCGGGCAGGATGGCACTTTTCGCAGCAGCCCGGCAGGGGCGCAAGGACGACGTTGAACTCGGCAAGGGTGTGTGGCGCCGTGCCCACGATCGTTTCACCCGCGGGCTGGACCGCTACCACCAGATGCTGGAAGGCGTAGCCGACGACGCGCTCTACAACGAGCTGGCGCTGGTGGCGAACGAGCTGTCGGGGCTTTTGCCGCGCGCCCGCGCAGTCTGTGCAGCCGCCCAGAAACACCTGCCCAGCACCGGGCAGGACATTCCGGGCGGACTGATTGCCGTGCACCGCGCCCTGTCCCGGTCCGGCAACTCGCTGGCTGCCACAGCCGAAGCCGCCGCCATGTCCCGGTTGGAAGGCGAACGCTGGGGGATTGCCTCGGCCGGCCTGGAGAACGTCCGGCGCAGGGCACAGCTCGTGGAAGAGGACATCGCCGAAGCTGAGCGGGCCCTGGGAACGTACCGGGCGGGCAGCACCCCCGCGTAGGAACGGCGGTAACCGGGCGTCATATTGCTCAGACCGTTCCCGCACCAATTTCGCGTCCAGCAAACAGCGGCCGGTTTGGTCCTGGAGCTGGGGGTACTGGGTGGAGGATGGTGACCATGACTACATCTCCACTCGTCACATTCAACGACGGCAATACGATCCCCCAGCTCGGCTACGGCGTTTGGCGCGTCGAGGACGACCTCGCGGAGAAGACCGTGGGCATGGCCTTCGAGGCCGGCTACCGCCACATCGACACCGCCAAGATCTACGGCAACGAAGCAGGCGTCGGCCGCGCCATCGCCGCATCCAGCGTGCCGCGTGAAGACATGTTCATCACCACCAAGGTCTGGAACGCAGACCAGGGCTACGAAGAAACCCTGGCAGCCTTCGACGCGTCCATGGAGCGCCTCGGCCTGGAGTACCTTGACCTGTACCTGATCCACTGGCTGCAGCCGAAGCAGGGCAAGTACGTGGACACCTGGAAGGCCCTGATCGAGCTGCAGAAGTCCGGCCGGGTCAAGTCCATCGGCGTCTGCAACTTCACGGTCGAGGCCCTGCAGGAGATTATCGACGCCACCGGCGTCGTCCCCGTCCTGAACCAGGTGGAAACCCACCCGTACCTGGCCCAGTCCGAGCTGCGCGAGTTCGAAGCCAAGCACAACATCAAGCACGAGTCCTACTCGCCGCTCGGCTCCGGACAGGGCCTGCTGGATGACGCGGTGCTGCAGCAGATCGCTGCGAAGTACGACGGCGCGACGCCGGCCCAGGTGGTCATCGCCTGGCACCTGGCACTGGGCAACATCGTGATTCCGAAGTCCGTGACCGAGTCCCGTATCCAGGAGAACTGGGCCGCACTGGACCTCAAGCTCTCCGACGAGGACATCCAGGCAATCAATGCCCTGGATAACGGCACCCGCTTCGGCGCGGACCCGGCGACGTCCGACTTCGCCTAGCCTCACCCACCTAACGAGATAGCAGAAAGTGCACGTCCCAGCTCTGGGACGTGCACTTTCTGCTATCTCGATGGGGGGAGGCGGGGAGGAAGCCGGTTACGCGGCAGCGACCGTTTCCAGCGACGCACGCAGCGGCAGGTCGCGTCCCTCCAGGATGACCTGGGCGCACTGCCAGGTGCGGGTGTTGATGATGACCGGTGCCAGCAGGTTCACCGTGGTCCCGGAGTCCGCCGGATTGGCTACCACCAGGACGCGGGCGTCCGCCGGATCGGTCAGGCCGAGCTGGCCGGCCTGCTCGTCAGAGATCTCGGGGTTGTACTCCGGCAGGTACACCGAGGCGTCAATGGCGTAGAAACGCCGGACTCCTGCGGAGGTATCCGTTCCGGTGAGCGAGTACAGGCCGCTGGCGCCGTCGACGTCCACGAGCGCGAACTCGGTGAGTGGCTCCAGTCCGGGAGGCGGGGCCAGGAAGGAAACCGGCGTCACGGTGCTCATCGCAGGAAGTCCATCAGCGTGGGCTGCAGGACCTTGGCCGTGACAGCCAGGGAAGACTGGTAGGCCAGCTCCTGGAGCTTGAGGTCAAGAATGACCTGTGCGGTGTCCAGGTCCTCGATGCCGGAGCGCCGGGTTTCCAGGCTGACGGACTGCTCCACGTTGGTTTCCTCTGCTTTCAGGACACGTGCATGGCGGATACCAACATCGGTCTGCGACGTGAGTACGGTATTGATGCTCTCGTCGATGCCAGCCAGGTGCGTGCTGATGTCGCCGTTGGCCCGCAGGTCGTTGACCAGGGAATCGATCTTGGCGAAGACGTCCGGCTCGCCGTTTACGCCGCCAAAGACCTCGCTGGCGCTGGCGTCGACGCGGACCGTGGTGTTGGCGTCAATCCGGCGGTTGACCGGGGCGTGGCCGTCACCGGTGAACGAGTACGTCGGTGTTATTGCGGGCGGCACCGGCGGATTCTCGACGACGGCGGCACCGGCATCGGAGTTTCCCGCGAAAATGTTCCGGCCCAGGTAAGAGGTGTTGGCCTGGCCGAGCAGGTCGGACTTGAGTCCTTCGATCTCGGTGGCGATCGCTGCCTTGCTCGCCGCCGTCGTCGTTGCCGTAGCTGCAGTGATCGACAGGTCCTTGATCCGGGTCAGGATGTCGTTCGTGCGCGTCAACGCGTTGTCGAGAGTGGCCAGCCAGCTGTTCGCGTCCGAGATGTTGTTCTTGTACGCGGTGTTGGCGCGGATCTCGCTGCGTACCTTCAGGGCATCCGCCGTACCTGCGGGATCGTCCGACGGGCGGGTGATGGCGGCAGAGGTGTGCGCCTGCTCCTGCAGCTTGGCGAGGCGGGACATGTTCGCCTGAAGATTCTGCTGCGCGTTGCGCGCCATCATCAGGTTGGAGGTGCGGGTGATCACGGGTTACCTTCCCACAATGCCGGTGCGGTTGATGAGTGTGTCGAGCATTTCGTCGATAGCGGTCATGACCCGCGCTGCGCCCTGGTAGGCGTGCTGGTAGGCCAGCAGGTTCAGGTTCTCCTCGTCCAGGTCCACGGAGGAGTTGGAAAGCTGCATGTCGACGGCGGCGGAGGCCGCCACACCGGCGAGGTCCGCCTGTTGCATTTCTACCCGGGTGCTGGCACCGATGCCGCTGACGAAGTTTGCCCAGGCGGAGTCGGGGGATTCCGGGCCGGTTCCCAGCTGGGCAATATCGTCGGCCACGGAGTTGTCCAGGTTTCCCTTGCCCGCGGCTCCGGTCGCGATGCCCGAGGCGTCAGACGGGATCACTTTCAGGGAGAGGGCAGCCGGGCCAGGGCCCTGGCTGAAGAAGTCTCCCCGAACCTGTCCCGCGGTGTTGGTGCCGCCGTTGTGGAACCCGTTCACTGCGTCAGCCAGGTCCGTGGCGAACTTGTTGTACCGTTCGGCCGCACCGGCGAGGATCCCGCCGTCGGCTGCCGGTGCTAGGACGCTCAGCACGCCGGCGATCTCGCCGCTGGCGGCCATGTTGGTTCCGGGCCGATGTGCCCACTCGAGCCGTGGGGCTTCTTCGCCCATAGCGTCGCCGCCGGCAACCGTCACCGGACGGACGATGTCCCCCGAGACGATCGCGTTGCCGTCGATCAGCACGTCCACCATGCCGTTGTCCGACTCGCGAACGGTGCCGCCGGCCAGGGCGGCGATGGTGGTGGTCAGCGCGTTGCGCTGGTCGATGAGTTCGTTGGCGGTGCCGCCGGACGCAAGGGTGGTGCGGATCTGCGCGTTGAGCGAGGCGATCTGGGAGGCGGTGCCGTTCAGCTCCGCTTCCATGTCCCTCAGCTGCTTGTGCGCGTCGGTCCACTGTTCCTTCACGGAGTTGTAGCCGGTGGCCACCTGCGTAGCGAGCATGGTGGCCTGCCCGATCAGCGCGGTGGCGGCAGCTTCGTTGCCCGGCTTATTGGCAACTCCCTGCCACGCGGCCCAGAACTCGGTGAGGGAGGCTGAGATGCCGTTCTTGCCCGGCTCGTTGAGGCTCGCTTCCAGGCCGGCCAGCGCATTGGCGCGGACAGCAGAGAAGCCTGAGGCTGCGGCCGTGGCGCGGACCCGGGTGTCCAGCTGCATACTGCCGAGCCGTGCGATGCCGTCGACGGAGACGCCCTGGCCCACCCGGGCACCGGTGGCGAACTTGCCGGTGATGGCTGCTCCGCCCATGGCTGAGGTGGTGACGCGCTGGCGGGTATAACCGGGAGTGTTGACGTTGGCGATGTTCTGCCCGACGACGTCGAGTCCCTTGCGGGCCGCGCTCAGACCGGTATAGGCGGTATTCAGTCCGCTGAAGGTACTCATGGCGTCATAATTCCTTTGTTCACGGTCTTAAAGTTGCTTGTCCACGATGCGGGCACTGCTGCCGGGCTTCGCCGACGCGCCCCTGGAGGTGTACGTCTTGCTCTCCGTGCCCAGGCCCGCGAGGGTTTCCTGGGCAGAGCGTGCAGCGGTCCGCAGGAACTGCTCATTGGTGTCCCGCAGGTCGCGGATCCTCACCGTCAGTTCCGTCAGGGCCTGCAGGTGGGCCGTGAAGATCTCAGTCCACGGTCCGGGAGGAGCAGCGGCAATGATCTGCCGAAGAGTTGCATCTTCGGCTATGCCCCACTCCTGCGCGAGCTCGGAAACGGCCACCGTCCTGGCCAGATTCGCGGCACGCAGGCGTTCAAGGACCTGTTCTACTTCCCGGGTGGCGTGCTGCAGCCAGCGGGTTTTGCCGGAGGTAAGAAGCAGCTGTTCTTCTTCGAGCTTGAAGGTCAGGAGCTCCAGGAGCTCCCGTTCTTCCCAGAGTAATGCGGATAATTTCTGGGTACCCATGCCTAGCTCACCTCCCGCGATGCACGCGAATGTCTTGTCTCCGATGGGTGTGGACGCACACCCAGCAACGGGTTCACAGACACCCGCTGACGCAGGCTCTAAAAACTTTTAATCCGTCGGAAACACCTATCGGCGCTTCTACCCACAATGTTAGTGGTATGTTGCAGCTATTGCGCCAAAGTAAGGGATGAACCGGGAGTCTCAGCTCCTGTCCAAGCGGTCAGCGTGTTTTGTTGGGGAACAAGGACTTGGGGGTCCACTAGTTGAATCGCGAAGAACGCAACCTTTTGGTTGTCGAAAACTTACCTTTGGTTGGTTATCTGGTCTCAGAGGTGTGTGCCAAAGCCACGCATCTTTCCCGGGATGACCTGGCATCGGTTGGGGCTATTGCCCTGATTACATCCGCCGACTCCTTCAACGCGGAGCTGGGTGTGCCTTTTGGCGCCTACGCCCGGCGGCGGATTGTCGGCGCTTTTGCCGACGAGATGCGCTCGAACGACTGGGCAACCAGAACGGCACGCAAGCGCATCAAGGAAACCCTGGCGGTCAAGGAAGCACTGACTGCTGCCCTGGGCCGTTCACCGAAGGTGGACGAGATTGCCTCCGCCATGGGTGTGGACCGGGCTTCAGCCGAGGACGCGCTGGCAGATGCTTCACGCACTGTCTCCCACTTGGACGACGCTGCTTCCGACTCGCTGGTCAGCGCGCTGCCCTCGCCCGAAGGCTCTGCCCTCTCGGCAGAACGCATGAAGTACCTGCGCGCTGCGGTCGAGGCGCTGCCGGAGAAGATGCGGTACATCGTGGAGCAGGTCTACTTCCACGACCGTTCGGTCAAGGAACTTGCTGCTGAACTGGGCGCCACGCACTCCGCCGTCTCCCAGCAGCGCGCCGAAGCCGTGCGCCTGCTGCGTGACGGGATGGGAACCCACTACTCGGACACCGAGGAGCCCGCTCCGATCGAGTCGAGGATTTCTCCGGCCCGGCGCAATGCCTACCTTGCCTCAGTGGCGGAGTGGACCGCCGGCGGACTGACCCGCCAGGACCCGCATTTCAACCCTGCCGCCTTCCGTGCGCCGGGTGGACACGGGCCGCTGAACGCCGCCGTGTCCTAGCACCCAAAAAACTGGAAAATTCTTTTCCGAATTCCTAACACGCCCGTGATCAGGGCCGATAGCTAGGGGTACAGGCCCACGGACGGGCCTGGTAGTTATCGCCCAATCACGGAGGAATTCATCATGGGTTTCACAATTGCAACTAACGTCTCTTCGCTCAACGCGATGCGTAACCTGACCCTGAACCAGACGGCTCAGTCCAAGTCGGTGGAGCGCCTCTCCAGCGGCCTGCGCATCAACCGTGCAGCTGACGACGCTGCCGGCCTGGCTATCTCCGAAGGTCTGAAGAACCAGATCTCCGGCCTGCAGGTTGCCGGCCGCAACGCCCAGGACGGCATCAGCCTCATCCAGACCGCTGAAGGCGCCCTGACCGAGGTCCACAACATCCTGAACCGTGTTCGTGACCTGACTGTCCAGGCAGCCAACGATACGAACAACGCCGATTCCCGTGGAGCGATCCAGAAGGAGATCACCGCACTTGGCGGGGAACTCAGCCGTATTGCTACCGGCACGAACTTCAACGGGATCAATCTGCTCGACACCGCAGCGGGCGCTGCCGACTTCAGCCTCAAGATTCAGGTGGGTGCAGAGGGTGATAGCGCCGCGAACAACGTCATCGAAGTCAAGCTGACTGACATCGAAGCTGTTGCTAAGGCGGTCACGGATCTCGAACTGGCAGGGGCTGATCAGGCAGCCAACCAGACGGCTGCGATGGATGCTATCGAGACCCTGGACGCACAGATCACCGCTGTGTCAACCGCCCGTGCGGATCTCGGTGCACAGCAGAACCGTATGGAATCCACCGCTCGCTCCATCGCGGTTTCCATCGAGAACCTCTCGGCTGCCAACTCCCGCATCCGCGACACCGACATGGCCACGGAAATGGGCAACTTCACCAAGTCCCAGATCCTGTCCAGCGCTGCCACGGCCATGCTGGCCCAGGCCAACCAGATGAACTCCGGCGTTATGCAGCTCCTGCAGTAATAACGGAATCATCCGCGGGACGGCTCCGCCCGCACCGCAACCAGCAGTAACCGCTTAACCGGCAGGTGAATGGCCGCTGGCGGGAAAAGAATGACTTGGACCTCACACTTTTCCCGTCAGCCCATTCCCTGCCTGCGGCGTTTTATCCGGCCGCAGGACCTCACCTTTCAGCATGACCAAAGGCATCTTCCCTCCGCAGCAGCGGGCCAGAACCTGAGGGAAACGTACAAGGAGCATTCGCATGGCGCTAGGCATTGACGGACTGATCAGCGGTATTGATACGACCTCCATGATCAAGCAGCTCATGGATATCGAAGCACGTCCGCAGGTCCTGCTGAAAAACAGGGTCAGCAGCACCCAGACGTTTGTCACCGCCCTGCAGAACCTCAACACCAAAATCGCATCACTGGCTGAAAACGCCGGCAAAGTTTCGAAGCCGGCCGGCACGGACCTGTTCAAGGCCAGCACCACCTCGGACAAGGTCACTGCCACCACGACCTCAGGCGCCGCTGCAGGATCACTGGACATCTCCGTGTCGCAGACCGCAACAGCCCAGGTGTCCCTGTCTTCGGCCCTGGCAGCCTGGCCCTCGAACAGTGTCCTGGCGATCTCGGCCAACGGTGCTGTGACGTCCTTTGACACCACGGACAAGTCGCTGGACCAGGTCATCAGCGAAGTCAACAAAGCCAACCTCGGCGTCACCGGCGTGAAGATTGCCACCGGAAGCGTGAACGGCGTCCAGCAGTACCGGGTCCAGTTCACCGCTGCCAAGACCGGCTCCGAAGGCGCGTTCACGGCCAGCCTCGGCGGCACGGACATGGACGTCCTCAAAACGGCGCAGGACGCCAAGCTCACCCTCTGGGCCGGTACTCCCGCGGCGCAGGAGATCACCTCCTCCACCAATACCTTTAAAGCCCTGATGCCGGGTGTGGACATCACCCTGGCTACGGACACCCCGGCCAATACCGCGCTGACTATCAACGTGGCCCGTGACGACGAAGCGATCTCCAAGGTCGCTTCGGACCTGGTGGCCGGTCTGTCGGACGTCTTCGCGTACATCAACCGCAACAGTGCGGTCACGGTCTCCACCTCCTCCGGCAACACCAGCGCCTCCGGTGGCGTGTTCACCGGCGACGCCGGGATCCGGGACGTCAGGCGGCAGATGATGGAAGCTGCAACGTCGCCGATTGACGGACGTTCCCCGTCGGAAATCGGCGTGGTGATCACCAAAGACGGCACCGTAGAGTTCAACGCCGAGAAGTTCGCAGCAGCGATGGCTGCGGACCCGACCAAGACCCAGGAAACCCTGCAGGTCATCGCAGGCCGGGTAGAAGCTGCCGGCAAGGTGGCCTCGGACAAGTACGACGGCCTGATCACCCAGCGCATCACCGGCCAGGAATCCACTATCCGGTCGCTGAACACCCAGATCGAAGACTGGGACCGCCGCCTGGCCAGCCGTGAGTCGACACTGAAAATGGTCTGGGGAAACCTCGAAGTCAAACTGAGCCAGCTGCAGAGCCAGCAGGACTGGCTCACCGGCCAGCTCGCCTCGCTGAGCTCCTCCAACTCAGGAAAGAAGTGACCGTGAGCTACGGGCTGCAGGCCAAGCGGGCCGAATACATCCGTGACGCCGTGATGTCGGCGTCTCCCGTGCGGCTGCTCACCATGCTGTACGACCGGATGCTGCTGGACCTCAACCGCGCCGAAGCAGCCCAGCAGGCAGGCAATTGGAAGGTTGCCTCGGAGCAGCTGATCCATGCCCAGAGCATTGTGGCTGAACTCAGCGGCACACTGAAGGTGGACGAGTGGGAGGGCGGCGAGAACCTCCAGGCCATCTACGGTTACGTCATGAAGGCCATGGTGGAAGCCAACCTGCAGCACAGTGCAACCATGACCCGCGAGTGCATCAACCTGCTGGAACCGCTCCGCGCCGCCTGGCATGACGCCGCAGCCCAGCTGCCCGCCCAGGCTCCCGCCGCGGCGCCGGCAACAACCGGAGGTACCCTCGGTGTCGGCTGAACCAGTGGAAGAGTACCTGACGCCGCACCAGGAGAACCTTGAACGCTGGGACGAAGTCCTGACCCAGCTCGAGGACAATCTTGAAGCTTTCATGGATGGCACAACCGTCCTGGACCAGGCGCGCACCGTCGCCAGCGCCTGGCATCCGCCGCACGCGCTGGGACCGCTGCCCGCCGAATACGCCACCCGGGCCCGGCTGCTGTCCATGGCCCAGCAGCGTGCGTACGCGCAGCTGCGCAGCGAATCCAGGATGATCCGGCAGCAGGCCGAACTGATCCGCAGCGTTCCCACTGCCTCCTCCGGCGGCGCGGTCTACCTCGACGTCGCGGGCTAGGTCCGTTCCTGCAGGGCGGTGCTAACCGCTCACGTAGGCTGCCAGGTGCTCCCCGGTCAGGGTTGAACGCCCGGCCACCAGGTCCGCCGGCGTCCCCTCGAACACCACCCGGCCGCCGTCGTGCCCTGCTCCCGGACCCATGTCGATGATCCAGTCCGCGTGGGCCATGACCGACTGATGGTGCTCGATCAGGATCACGGACTTTCCGGAGTCGACCAGCCGGTCCAGCAGGCCCAGCAGCTGCCGCACATCGGCCAGATGGAGTCCCGTGGTGGGTTCATCGAGGACGTAGACATCGCCCTTGTCCGCCATCTGCGCAGCGAGCTTCAACCGCTGGCGTTCGCCGCCGGACAGCGTGGTGAGCGGCTGCCCCAGGCTGAGGTAGCCCAGCCCCACGTCCGCCAGACGCTCCAGGACCTTCTGGGCCGCAGGGGTTTTCGCCTCGCCGTCGGCAAAGAACCCGAGCGCTTCCGTCACGGACATGGCCAGCACCTCGGCGATGTTCCGGCCGCCGAGCGTGTACTCCAGCACAGCGGACTGGAACCGCCTGCCTTCGCACTCCTCGCACGTGGACTCCACCGTGGCCATGACTCCAAGGTCGGTGTAGATCACCCCGGCACCGTTGCAGACCGGACAGGCGCCCTCCGAGTTGGAGGAGAACAGCGCCGGTTTCACCCCGTTGGCTTTCGCGAACGCCTTGCGGATCGGTTCCAGCAGGCCGGTGTAGGTCGCAGGGTTGCTGCGCCGCGAACCCTTGATGCCACCCTGGTCGATCACCACGACGCCGTCGCGCTTGGCCACCGAACCGCGGATCAGGGAACTCTTGCCGGATCCCGCCACCCCCGTCAAGGCGCAGAGGACGCCGAGGGGAATGTCGACGTCGACGTCCTGCAGGTTGTTCAACGAAGCGCCGCGAACCTCAAGCACCCCCGAACGCTCCCGCACGGTGTCCTTCAACCGGGCCCGGTCATCCAGATGGCGGCCGGTGACGGTCCCGGAGGCGCGAAGACCGTCGAGCGTGCCTTCAAAGCAGATTTCTCCGCCGCCGGAACCTGCTCCCGGACCGAGATCAACTACGTGGTCGGCAACGGCAATCATTTCCGGCTTGTGCTCCACCACCAGCACGGTGTTGCCCTTGTCCCTGAGCTGGATCAGCAGCTGGTTCATCCGCTCGATGTCATGGGGGTGCAGCCCGATGCTTGGTTCATCGAACACGTACGTCACATCCGTCAGGGAGGATCCCAGATGCCGGATCATCTTGGTCCGCTGGGATTCGCCGCCGGACAGGGTGCCTGACGGGCGGTCCAGGGACAGATAGCCAAGCCCAATGTCCGTAAAGGAGTCCAGCAGGTGCTGCAACCCGGCCAGCAGGGGGGCCACCGACGGCTCGTCCAGCTCCCGCGCCCACTCCGCCAGGTCGCTGATCTGCATCGCACACAGTTCGGCGATGTTCTTTCCCCGGATCTTCGAGGACAGTGCCTCCTGCGCCAGGCGGGTGCCCCCGCACTCGGGACAGGTGGAGAAGGTAATCGCCCGGTCCACGAAAGCCCGGATGTGGGGCTGCATCGCTTCTCGGTCCTTGGAGAGCATGGATTTCTGGATCTTCGGAATGAGCCCCTCGAAGGTGACGTTGATGCCGTCCACCTTCAGCTTCGTCGGCTCCGCATAGAGCAGCGCCTGCAGCTCCTTCTTCGTGAACCGCGCTATCGGCTTGTCCGCTGGGAAGAGTCCGGTGTTGCTGAAGATCCGCCCGTACCAGCCGTCCATGCTGTAGCCGGGGATGGTGAGTGCACCTTCCTGGATGGACTTGGAGTCGTCAAAGAGCACAGCGAGATCGAAGTCGCTGACGTTCCCCATGCCCTCGCAGCGCGGACACATTCCGCCCAGCCGGTTAAAGGTGGCCTTCTCGGCTTTGGTCTTGCCGCCGCGCTCTACGGTGATGGCGCCGGACGCCTTCACGGACGGGACGTTGAAGGAGTAGGCGTTGGGGGAGCCGATGTGCGGATTCCCGAGCCGGCTGAAAAGAATGCGCAGCATGGCGTTGGCATCGGTGGCCGTTCCCACGGTGGACCGCGGATTGGCGCCCATCCGCTCCTGGTCCACGATGATCGCCGTCGTGAGCCCTTCCAAGCGGTCGACGTCGGGCCGGGCCAGGTTGGGCATGAACCCCTGGACAAAAGCACTGTAGGTTTCGTTGATCATCCGCTGGGAATCCGCGGCAATCGTGGCAAAGACCAGTGAGCTTTTCCCGGATCCCGAAACACCGGTGAAGACCGTGAGCCGCCGCTTGGGGATGTCGACGTCGATGTCCTTGAGGTTGTTCTCCCTGGCACCGATGATCCTGATGAGATCGTGGCTGTCCGCGGGATGAACCACTGGGGACTGCGCTGAAGGATCCGTGGCTGTGCTCATGGTTGCTCCCTGGGAATGTCCTGCGTGTCTGGTGTGCCACGTTACCCGTGCTGCGGGACGGCATGCTTCTTGAATTCCGACCACCCTGCTACTTGGTTTATCCCCGCGCCATACCCAGAAAAATACTTACGCAAGCCGCCAAGCCGCCGATAGCAAGCAGTGAGCATGGATAGCTCACGCAACAGGCCACGGATCGGCCGCTCTGTTCCCCCATAAGAAGCGGGTTTTCCTGTGTTCGACTCCGTGTCCTCGGTGGCGCTGCAAAGCGCTCTCAATGGCCTGGCCCTGCGCCAGCGCACCATTGCCAACAACATCGCCAACGTGAACACCCCCGGCTACCACGCCCAGCGGGTGAGCTTTGAAGACGCCCTGGCAAAGTCGGTCAGGGCCGGAAACAAGTCCTTCACGGAGTCAGTCACCGCCCGTTCCCTGGAACCGACCCGCCTCGACGGCTCCAACGTCAACCTGGACACCGAGACGCTCTCCAACATCGATACGGTGCTGCGCTTCCAGTTCGCTTCCCAAGCAGTTGGCGGAGAAGCCAACTCCCTCCGTACCGCGATGAGGACACAGTAATGACCTTCGACGCCATCGGCATTGCCGGTACCTCCCTGACCGTCCACCGCAAGTGGCTGGACGCTGTCTCGGACAACCTCGCCAACATGAACAACGCCTCGTCGACCGACGGCACCGCCTTCCAGGCCCGCTACGTCATCGCCCGCGAAGGGGCGGAGAACACCGGAGTCTTCGTTTCAGGCGTTGAATACGGCGACGGCGAGGGCCGGATGGTCCACGAACCCAACCACGCCCTCGCAGACGAAAACGGATATGTCCGCTACCCGGACATCGACATGGCCGAACAAATGAGCGCCCTGATCATGGCGCAGCGGGGCTACGAAGCCAACGCCGCCGTCGTTGACCGCGCCAAGGCCACCTACGAAGCCGCTCTCCAGATTGGACGCTCCTGATGCCCGTTCCCGCCGTAGGCGCCGTTGTCAGTACCCTGCCCACCGGTTACCTCGAGAACACCGCACCCGCTGCGCCGGCCACGGACGGCTCCGGGTTCGCGACGCAGCTCGCAGGCGCCGTTGACAACGCGCAGCAGCTCTCCTCCACCTCCAAGGAACTGGCCGTCAAGGCCGTCACCGGGGACCTGGATGACATCCACGCCGCCACGATCGCTTCCACCCGTGCCTCCGTCACGCTGGAACTGGTGGCCGCCGTGCGCAACAAGAGCGTTGACGCGTTCAACGAGATCATGCGGATGCAGGCCTAATGACACAGGTGAACGCGGCATTTGGCCGTTTGGGGAAAACCATCAGCCAGTTCACTCTGGCGCAGAAGACCCTTGCGCTGATTGGCATCGCTGTCCTGGCCCTGGGCATCTTCGCCCTGGCCAGCTGGGCCACCAAGCCTTCCTACTCACCGCTGTTCTCCGGCCTCCAGCCCTCCGATGCCAACACCATCGTGGAGCAGCTGCAGGCCGACGGCGTCCCGTACGAGATCGCCAACGGCGGCGGCACCATCATGGTGCCGGAGCAGAACGTCTACGACCAGCGGCTCAAGGCCGCCGGTGCCGGGCTGCCCGCGTCTTCCACGGGCGGTTACTCGCTGCTCGATGACATGGGCGTGACCTCCTCCGAGTTCCAGCAGTCAGTGACCTACAAGCGGGCACTGGAAGGCGAACTCGCCAAGACCATCGGCGCGCTCAACGGCGTGAAGACCGCTTCGGTCCAGCTGGCGCTTCCCGAAGAAACGGTCTTCGTTTCCGAGAAAGTGGATCCCACCGCGTCAGTCTTCATCGACACCGAATCCGGAGTGACGCTCAGCGGCGACCAGGTCCAGGCGATCGTGCACCTAGCCTCGGCTGCAATCGACGGCATGAAGGCCACCAACGTGGCCGTGATCGATTCCGCCGGAACCGTGCTCTCCGCCGTAGGCGTGGGCGCCACCGGTTCGGCCAACAAGCAGGCCACCGATTACGAAGAGCGCGTGGCCGCATCCGTGCAGACCATGCTGGACCAGGTTGTGGGGCCGGGCAACGCCACGGTCGCCGTGGCCGCCGACATGAGCTACGAATCCGCGAACCGGGTGGAGGAAACCTTCACCAATCCCGACGGCACCCCCGCCCTGAACGAAGCGACCACCACCGAGGAATACACCGGCGGCAACGGCAACACCGCCGCCGGAATCCTGGGCCCGGACAACATCGCTGTTCCCGACGGCGGCGACGACGACGGCAACTACACCTCTGAGTCCACCACCAAGAACAATGCGGTCAACAAGGTCACCGAAACCCGCGACATCCCCGCCGGTGCCCTGAACCGCCAGACCGTGTCGGTGGCCTTGAACTCCGCGACAGCCGCCGGGATGAACGTTGCCGATATCCGGGCGCTGGTCGCCAACGCCGCCGGCATCAGCGAAGCCCGCGGCGACGAACTCACCGTGGAAATGGTTGCCTTCAACGCCACCGGAGCCGAAGCTGCCCAGGAAGCCCTGGCAGCGGCCGAGGCAGCCGAAGAAGCTGAGCGGCGGGCTGAACTGCTGAGGACGGGCATCCTCGCCGCCGGAATTGTCCTGGCGGTCATCCTGGCCCTGATCGCCTACGCCATGCGCTCACGCCGCCAGAACCGTGAAGCCGTGGACATCGGCATCCTGCCCGAGCTGGATCCGCTGGCCCCGCCGGCAAACCTGGCCCTGATTGGACAGGATTCCGGCCGCAGCGCCCTGGAACCGCCGGTGGACACCGCTTCCATGAGGATCGTTGCCAATGCCGCGGACTCCGAGCGCAAGCTCGAAGAACTGGACCACCTCGCCTTGCAGGACCCCAGCCGCACCGCGGACTACCTGCGCAACTTCATGGATGAGGGGCAGCGCGTATGAGCGAGCAGAGTTCCGGGACAGCACTGGCCACCATGCCCAAACCCGACGAATCCCAGCCCTCGGACGCTCCGACAGCGGCCGTCCCGGCCATCCGTCCGACGGTCCCCAAGCCTGTCCTGCCCAAGCTGACCGGCATGCAGAAGGCTGCCGTTATCCTGATGCAGCTGGAAACCTCCCGCGCCGCCACCGTGCTGCAGCAGTTCACCGAGGCGGAGGCCCAGGAACTGGCAGCCGAGATCGTGAACCTCCGCCGCGTTGACGTGGCACTGGTGGAAGCGGTCATCAACGAGTTCTACGACATGACCGTGGACGGCAGGCGCCGTGCCCACGGCGGCCGCGACGTCGCCATGGGCCTGCTCGAAGCCTCCTTCGGCACCGAACGTGCCTCCGGCGTGATGGACCGGCTGGCCTCCTCCATGGCCGGGAAGTCCTTCGAGTTCCTGGAACGCGCCGAAGCCGTCCAGATTGTCAGCCTGCTGGAAAACGAACTGCCGCAGACCATCGCCCTGGTCCTGGCGCACATGCGGCCGCAGCGTGCCTCCGCCGTGATCGGCGGCTTCCCGGAGCAGCTGGGCACCGACGTCGCACAGTGCATTGCCAACATGTCCCGCGCGACTCCCGAAGCGATTCGGATTGTCGCGGAGACGCTCAAGGCCCGTGCCACCGCCGTGGGCGCAGCCCGCGAGGCCGCGGACCAGATCGGCGGCATCCAGCCGCTGGTGGACATCATCAACCGGGCCGACGCCGCCACCGAGCGCGCGCTGCTCGAAGCCCTCGATGCCCGCGACCCGGAACTGGCCGAAGAAGTCCGCTCGCGCATGCTTACCTTCGCGGACCTCACCAAGCTCGAACGCCGCGATGTGCAGCTGGTACTGCGCGGAATCGATGTGGCAGTCCTGGCACTGGCCATGAAGGGCGCCAACGAATCCGTCCTGGAGACCGTGCGGACCAACGTGTCCGAGCGCAACCGGGAAATTCTCGACGACGAAATTGCCGCATCCGGACCGGCCCGCCTGTCCCAGGTCGAGGAAGCACGGGCGACGATCGTCCGTGCCATCCGCGACCTCGAAGCCCAGGGCGCGATCACCATCCACCATGCGGACGAGGAAGAGTATGTCTACTGAGTCTGCGGAGCGCACGTTCGCGCGCATGGCCTACCCGACCCTGGGCGGCCATGACGTTGAGCGTGCCGCGGAACGCGGCCGGGCTGCAGGGCATGCCGCGGGGTACGCCGCAGGCCTGCATGCAGCCGCGGCTGAGACTGCCCGGGTCCGCCAGGAACTCAAGGCCCGGTTCGACGCGGAGCGGGCCGCGCTGCGTGCCCGCGCGGACCACGCCCTGGCGCTGCTGAACGCCGCCGAACAAAGCGTGGCGCAGCTGACCGTTCCCGTGGTGGCCCAGGTCCAGGACTCGCTGGCCGCCGCGGCTCTCGAACTCGCCGAGGCCCTGCTGGGCCGCGAACTGGCCAACGGAGAATCCTCGGCGCGCGCAGCACTGGACCGCGCCCTTAACGGCGTTGACGTCGGGCTGGTCCAAACCGTTCGCATGCACCCTGATGATCTGCAGCTCCTGGACAACGACACCCTGAATCAGGCAGGCGTGATCTTTACCCCGGACGCCGGCCTGAAGCGCGGCGACGCGGTCACGGAGTTCCCCGACGGCTTCCTGGACGCCGCACTGTCCAGCGCCCTGTCCCGTGCCCGGGCCGCCCTGCTGGGAGACGGCGCATGACGCTCACTGCCGAACCCCAGACCCAGACTCAGAACCAGGCCCAGGTCCAGACCCCGCCCCTGCCCAGCCGCCGCGACCGGCGCCGCGCCGAGGCACGCGAAACGCAGCCCATCACGTGGCGCCCGAAGCCCGAGGCCTTCGCGCAGGCGCTTGCCGCAGCGCGCCCGCAGCGGGTTGGCAAAGTCTCTTCCGTCCTTGGCCTGAGCGTCGAAGTCACCGGCCTTGACTGCGCCGTCGGAGACCTGGTGAGCCTGGGCGAACCTGAAGCCTCCGTGGACGCCGAAGTGGTCGCCGCGACGCGGGACGGCATCCGCTGCATGCCGTTCGGCCGCCTGGCAGGTTTGACCTCCGGCAGCCCGGCCCGTTCAAAGGGAGCACCGATGCGTGTTCCTACCGGAAACGGACTGTTTGGCCGGGTCCTGGACGGGCTGGGACGGGCGATCGACGGCAAGGGACCGCTGGACGTGGAAGCGTTCGTGTCCCTGGACCATGAAACTCCGTCCGCCATGCAGCGCTCCCGGATCACCGAACCCCTGCAGCTGGGCGTACGGGTGCTGGACACCCTCACCACCGTGGGCAAGGGGCAGCGCATGGGCCTGTTCGCCGGCTCCGGCGTGGGAAAGTCCTCCCTGCTGTCCATGATTGCCCGCGGCACCGATGCTGAAGTTTCCGTCATTGCCCTGGTGGGGGAGCGTGGCCGCGAGGTCCGGGAATTCCTCGAAGACGATTTGGGTGAAGAGGGCCTGGCCCGCTCCATCGTCGTCGTCTCCACCTCTGACGAGCCCGCCCTGATGCGCCTGCGGGCTGCGTTCGTCGCGACCCGCATCGCTGAATCCTTCCGCGACCGCGGCGCCGACGTCATGCTGATGATGGATTCGCTGACCCGCGTGGCCATGGCCCAGCGCGAGATCGGCCTGTCCGTTGGTGAACCCCCGGCCACCCGCGGGTACCCGCCGTCGACCTTCTCCCTGCTGGCCCAGCTGCTCGAACGCGCCGGAACGGACAAGACCGGCTCGGTCACCGGGATGTACACCGTGCTGGTGGACGGCGATGACCACAACGAACCGATCGCGGACTCGGCCCGCTCCATCCTGGACGGCCACGTGGTCCTGGACCGCAAGCTCGCCGTCGCCGGCCATTTCCCCTCGGTGGACGCCCTCGGTTCCATCTCCCGTGTTGCTTCCCGCGTCAATCCGCGCGAACGCAGCCAGGCTGCCTCCGGCCTGCGCCGCGTGCTTGCCGCGCGGCGGTCGGCGCAGGACCTGATCGACGTCGGCGCCTACCAGCGCGGAACCAATCCGTTGGTGGACGCGGCCGTGGACCATGAGAGCGCCATCAACACATTCCTGCAGCAGCGCATGGATGAACAGACTCCGGCGGATGCTGCGTGGGATCAACTGCACCAACTCACACGGAACCTGGGGGTTTAGGCATGGGACGTGATTTTCCGCTGGCCGGGCTGCTGAGGCTGCGCCGGCTGCAGCAGGACAGCGCTGCCGGGGAGCTGGCCGCTGCCAACGCCAAGCTCCGGCGCACCTCCGCCGCCCGGAGCGAAGCCTACGACTCGCTCGCGGCAACCCCGCTGGAAGCCGCTGACCCGGCAACCCTGAATGCCATTGCCGCGGCACGTGCTTCATCCCGCAGTCTGCTCGCTGACCTGCTGTCCGCCGAAGCCCTGGACAGCGCGGCAGCCAGCAATGCCCAGACCGAGTTCCATGCCGCCCGGGCACGGTCGGTGGGCTTGGAAAAGCTGGAAGACAAACATGCCGAAGCCCTCGCCGTCGAGGATCTTCACGCCGAACAGACGGTCCTGGATGAACTTGCCGGCACCACCTGGCACCGCCGGCAGAAAGAAGCCCTGTAAATGAGCATGACCGACGCGATCGGCCGGATCCAGGAGATCCGTTCCACGATCGACGCACTTTCCGGGACGTCCGCCGCTTCGGCGGCTTCCGCTCCTGCGGCCCGTTCCGCGTCCCTCGGGGGCGACACCGGCTTTGCAGCCGCGCTCTCAGCCGTAAGCGGCAGCGCTGCGGCTCCGGGGGGAGCCTCCAACGAAGCGCTGATGGCCTCCGTGGAGAAATACGTTGGCCTGCCCTATGTCTGGGGCGGGAACGATCCGGCCGTTGGACTGGACTGTTCCTCCTTTGTTCAGAACGTCTTCAAGGATCTTGGCCACAGCCTTCCGCGCGTCACCTGGGACCAGATGAACAGCGGAACCAAGGTCGATTCCCTGGCGCAGGCACAGGCAGGCGACCTGCTGTTTACCCACGACGGCGGCCACGTGTCCATCTACCTCGGCGACGGCAAGGTGGTGGATGCCCCGCAGCCGGGCAAGACCATCCAGGTCCGTGACGCCTGGGAAACCGATGCCAACATCACCACCATCCGGCGCATCCTGCCCACCGAAACTGCCGCTGTCCAAGGAGCATCCGCGCCCTCAACGGCTGCAGCAATCACTGACATGGTTGCCTCCGCACGGGCCATGCAGGCATCCCTGATGGGAGCGGCCCAGTGAGTATTCCAGCGGCTTTCCTGGCGCCCCGCCCGGCCGCCCCGGCCGGCGGACGGCCTGAATCGGCTACCGCTGACGGCGGTGCCGGGTTTGGTTCCGCCCTGGAGGCGGCCTCCGCCGGCGCGCTCCCCGTCCAGCAGCACGGTTCGGGGTCCGGTGCTCCCGCGGATGAGTCAGACCAGCCAGCCGCGGGTACCGACGCTGAAGCCGCCCTGGCGGCCGCCGGCTTCGGATTCGCCGAAACACTGCCGGCATTGGCGGGAACCGTTCCCGACCCAGGCACTGTTGCGGATGCTGAGTCGCCTGCTGCGGCAGCTGGCCGCAGCGGCATCGTCTCGGTGGAGACGGAGGCGGCCGCCTTGCAGCTGCCGGCAAACGGTATGCCTGCGGTCCAGTCCAACGACGGCGCTGCCGTGCAGGCAGCCGGACAGCTGTCGGGCGCGGGGCAGGACACCGCAGAGACGGCAAGGTTCTACGCTGCACCAACCGCCGCGGCTGCCGCAGCTGCGGTTCCAGGTTCGACGACAGGTTCCGCAACAGCTTCGGGAACAGCCCCGACACCCGCGGAACCGGCCCCGGGAACGGTTCTGCCTGCGCCGGTCCAGCCGGCGGCCGGAAACCCGCTTTCCGCCGGTACGCCGCAGGGCAGCGGTGGAATGGACGCTGTTGCGGCGGCCCGGGCAGCTGCCGTACCGGCAGCCGGAGCGCATCCGGAAGGCACCCCGGCCACTCCGGTGGCCGCGGCTGCCCCGACTGCTGCGACCGACGGCGCCGAACCCGCCGGCGCGGCACCTGCCGCTGCCCCAGGGACCGCCGCGGCGGCCCCTGCACTGCCGCTTCAGGCGCCCGCCGTCCCGGTGACGGTCCAGGCACCGGCCCCTGCACCCGCACAGGCACCGGCGCAGCCGGTCCCGCTGCTGACGCAGGTCGCCCAGCCGCTGTTCAGCTTGAACTCCGCAGCTGCCGGTGAACACGTCATGACCCTGAGCGTCACCCCGGAGAACCTCGGTCCGGTCACGGTTCGCGCCCATGTCAGCGCCGACGGGATCCGGGTGGAACTCTTTGCCCCGAACGACGCCGGCCGCGAGGCTTTGCGGACCATCCTCACCGACCTGCGGCGGGACCTTTCGGGGGCCGGCCTGAACACCTCGCTCTCCCTCTCTTCCCAGGACCAGCCCGGTGCAGAAGCGGACGGTCACGGGGAAGCCGCTGAACCCGGCACCGGCACCGGACGCCACCGCGCAGAAGCAGAGGCTGCGCCGATTCCCGTACAGCAGATTTTCCGACCCGTGGCCCACGGTGCGGTAACTACCCTCGACATCCTGGCCTGAGAAGGAGAACCACCCATGCCGGTAGAAGCAGTAGCACCAACCAGCGGGGCCACCGCTGCGGAGGCCGTCCGTGCGCCCAAACAGGTCATGGACAGCGAACTTTTCCTGACCCTGCTGGTCACCCAGCTGCGCAACCAGGACCCCAGTTCGCCCATGGACACCAATGAGATGATCGGCCAGACCACCCAGCTGGCCACCATGGAACAGCTCACCAACATGGCGACCATGAGCGAGGAGAACTTCTCCCTGCAGATGCGGATGGCCGCAGCGGGACTCATCGGCCAGACGGTGACGTACACCAATGCCGCCGGGGAAGCCGTCACCGGAACTGCCGGATCGGTTTCCTATCTCCAAGGGGTGCCGACAGTAAACGTTGACGGCGTGGATGTCCTCCTCGATGCCGTTTCCGGCGTAGTCGCTGCAGGTACGGCGGCTCCCGCCCCCGGCGGCAACGCCGGTTCCGGAACCCCGGGCACGACGGCGTAGCCCGGCCTCCGCGGCACTTCACCAACCCCTCCAGATTTTTTGAGACTTTCCGAACCCACCAGCTGAAAGGCGTATCCCATGCTCCGCTCCCTGTACTCCGGAATCTCCGGACTCCGCTCGCACCAGACCATGCTCGATGTCACCGGCAACAACATCGCCAACGTGAACACCACGGGTTACAAGGCCACCGCCGTCCAGTTCCAGGACACGCTGTCCCAGCTCACGCAGGGTGCCACTGCCCCCGGCGCCAACAACGGCGGCGGCAACCCCGCACAGGTCGGCCTGGGCGTGCTGGTCTCCGGCATCACCACCAACTTCACGCAGGGCTCCGCGCAGTCCACCGGCCGCGCCACGGACATGATGATCTCCGGTGACGGCTACTTCGTCACCCGGCAGGGAACGCAGACCACCTACACCCGGGCCGGTGCCTTCGACCTCGATGCAGACGGCCGCCTGGTCACCACGGACGGCAAGATTGTCCAGGGCTGGACCGGCGTCAACGGCGTCATCAACACCGGCGGTGCGGTGGGCAATGTGCAGCTGCCCGACGGCGCCATCGCTCCGGCCGTCGCGACGAGCGCCGCCACGGTTGGCGGAAACCTGCCCTCTGAAACGACTGCCGGTGACCAGAACGCCGCTCCAGCCGTGCCTGCCGGCACGATCGTCCGCGACATGGATGTCTACGACGCCAACGGCAACGCCACGGTTGTCTCCCTGACCTTCACCCGCACGGGGACCGGCTGGGACGTGTCTGCCCCCAACGCAACCCCTGTTTCGCTGGCCTTCACTGACGGCAAGCAGGCCGCTGGCGCCAATCCCGTGCTGAATGTTGGCGGCGTGGCCGTGAACCTCAGCGGACTGACCAGCAACGCCGGCGTCAGCACCGCTTCGGTGACCGACCAGAACGGCCGCGCGGCCGGAACCCTGGAATCGTTCTCGATCGCCAAGGACGGCACCATCATCGGCTCCTTCACCAACGGCGCCAAGCAGTCCCTGGCCCGCATCGCCGTCGCCACCTTCACCAACCCGGCCGGCCTGGAGAAGGCCGGCAACTCCGGCTACACCGCCACGGTGAACTCCGGCAACCCCGTCCTGGGCGGTCCGGGCGATCCCGGCATGGGCAACGCCATTGCCGGTTCGCTGGAAATGTCCAACGTAGACCTGTCCCAGGAATTCACCAACCTGATCGTCGCGCAGCGCGGCTTCCAGGCGAATGCACGCATCATCACCACGTCGGACGAAGTGCTGCAGGAACTGACCAACCTCAAGCGCTAGCACTGCGCGCCGCCCGGCCGCCCCCCCCCCCCCCCCGGGGGGGGGGCCCCGGGGGGCGGCCCGGCCGGAACATGGGCGGCCGGACCAGGCGTCTTCCGGGAGCGCGGAGCGGGGCCGCAGGCCCCATTTCCTTACGGACAGCGGCAACCGGCCGAAAGTAGGGGTGACGGCTTACTCAAGCCGGACGCTGCAACCGGGACGGGCCAATGATTGTTCTTACGCGACTGAACGATGCTCAGTTTGCGATCAACCCTGACCTGATTGAACGCATCCACTCCAACCCGGATACCACGCTGGTCATGGTTGACGGAGCCAAATTCATCGTCACCGAGTCCATGGATGAGGTGATCGCCCTGATTGCCCAGTTCCGTGCCCGGGTGATCTCCATGGCCCGGGACGTGCCTGCGGTTCCGTTTCGCCCCGGCGCCGGGCTTGGACTGGTCCCAGCTGCAGGCTCCGGGGGGACGCCGGCAGAGAATGACAGCAGTACCAAGACCGTGCCCCTTCGTCCGAGGAACAAATAATGGATCCGGCAACAATAATCGGCCTAGTACTCGCCTTCGGCTCGCTTTACGCGATGATCACCCTCGAAGGCGCGCACCTCAGCGCACTCCTGCTGCCTGCCCCCATGATCCTGGTCTTCGGCGCCACCATTGCGGTAGGCCTGGCCGGAGGCACCCTGAAGGACTTCATCTACTCCTTCAAGGCCCTGCCGCGCGCCTTCATGGGTAAGAAGCCCAACCCGGAGGAAACCATCGACAACGTCGTGGCCCTGGCGGAAAAGGCCCGTTCTGAAGGTTTGCTCTCGCTGGAGCGCGACGCCGCCGAAGTGGACGATCCCTTCCTGCAGGTTGCACTGCAGAACATCGCCGACGGAACCGACGGCGATGAGCTGAGGGTCCTCCTCGAGGACGAGATCCATACCAAGGCTTCCAGCGACAAGGTCGCCATCAAGTTCTTCAACAGCCTGGGCGGCTACGCGCCGACCATCGGCATCATCGGCACCGTGGTGTCCCTGACCCACGTGCTCGAAAACCTGTCCACGCCGGACACCCTCGGCCCCATGATCGCAACGGCGTTCGTGGCCACTCTTTGGGGCCTGCTCTCGGCTAACTTCATCTGGCTGCCCATCAGCGCCCGGCTCCGTCGCCTCAGCGACCTCGAAGTTGAGCAGATGACCCTCCTGATGGAAGGCGTCCTCGCCCTCCAGGCGGGAAGCCAGCCCCGCCTGCTCGGCGAGCGGCTGCGGGCCATGGTTCCCGCCCATGAACTTACCTCCCGGGCCCGCGAGACCAGCGAAGCGGCATGAGCACCAACCGGCGCAGGAAGCGCAAGGACGAGGAAGACGAACACCCGGACGAGCGCTGGATGGCTTCCTACATGGACATGGTCACCGTGCTGATGTGCATGTTCATCGTCCTCTTCGCCATGTCCACTGTTGACCAGGCAAAATTCGAGCAGCTGAAGGCGTCGCTGGCCACTGGATTCGGCCAGGTGGAAACCAACACTGTGGACACCGCAAAAGGGGTAGTAGTACCTCCGGCCATGGTGGAGACAGAGGAAATCCTTGACCCTGACGCTGATCTGGCGATGCTGGCAGCCATGGAGGTCGAGGATCTCACCGCGCTTCGGGACCGCCTCCAGGACGGTCTTGAAGAAAAAGGACTTCAGGACGACGTCCGCTTCGAGATCGACGAACGCGGGCTGACCATCCGCCTGGTCAGCTCCGAAATGTTCTTCGAGCCGGACCTTGCCGCACTGACAGGTGAGGCGCTCGATGTGCTGGACGTGATCGGTCCGCTCCTGCAGCCCACCAAGTATGAACTTTCCGTGGAAGGCCACACGGCCCAGGTCCGCCAGTACACGGACTCCGCACTGGACTGGGAACTGTCGACAGCTCGTTCAGTAAACGTGCTGCGTTACCTGATGGAGCCCGGCGGGATCGACTACAGCCGCATCAAGGCTGTCGGTTTCGGTGAATCGAGGCCCCTGACAGCGGGGACCAGCGCAGCCGAACTGGCGCAGAACCGGCGCGTGGACATTGTGGTGCTTTCGGGCCAGTCCGAGGCCGTCCGGCAGCTGATGCCCGCCGTCGTGGCGGGAGAGATTGTCTTCCCCGAACCTGACACGGATGCGGCACCCGCGGATCAGGGCGACGAGGAAGTTTTACCGGCCTCCAACCACTAACCGCACCACCGGACCGGCCGATAGTTTCTCCTGTGACGGTCCAGCAAGATATACCCCTTGGCATACCCCCAAAAGCCTCCCGGCAGGTGGAAATCTATGATTTCCGCCGTCCGACGACGCTTGCCCGCGAGCACGCCCGTGTCCTGGAAATGGCATTCGATACCTTCGGCCGCCAGTGGGGCACCCAGCTGACAGCCAAGGTCCGGGTCCTGTCCCAGGTCACCTCGGAGCAGGTGCAGACGATGACGTACGACGAGTACGTTGCCTCCCTGCCTGAGCACACCGGCATGGTGCTGTTCTCGATGCCGAACATCTCCGCCAAGGCGGTCATCCAGTTCCCGATGGCAGCGGCGCTGTCCTGGGTCCGCCACATGCTCGGCGGCACCGGCAACGAACCCGTCCCGGAACGCAAGCTGACCCACATTGAGCAGGCACTGCTGAGCCGAATCATGGACGAGGCTCTCGAAGACCTCCACTACGCGCTGGGCAGCCTGCTCGCAGCCCCGCTCTCGCCGTCGTCCATCCAGTACAACTCCCAGTTTGCGCAGGCCGCCGGTTCCACCGTGCCCATGATCGTGGCACGTTTTGAAATGGTCGTCGGGGACGCCTCGGCGCCCGCCACCGTAGCCCTTCCGGCCGAAGCGATCCTGCCCCAGCTGGGTCCGGTCCGGCCGAACATGTCCGACGCCACGCCTGCGGAACTGATCACCGAACAGCTGGCGAACCTACCCGTCGACGTCTCGCTGCAGCTCAACCCCATCTGGGTCAAGCCTGGCATGGTGCTGAACCTGGCCGTTGGCGACGTCCTAAATCTTGACCATCCGCAGCACCGGCCCCTCAACGTCGCAGTCGACGGCCAGACACTGGCCCAGGCTGCAGTGGGAGCCAGCGGCAATCGGCTGGCCGGAGTCATCGTAAGCACCGAGGAGAACAACTGATGAGCACCACCCTGGCCCAGCACACCGAAGCCGCCAACGCCCTTGTCCGGCTGCTGCCCACCCCCACGCCGCTCCAGCCGGCGCCGCACTCCTCCCTGGGCCTGCCCCTGGAGCAGATGGGGCAGGCAGTGACGGCATCCTTCGTCGGCGCTGTCTCGGCTGACCTCGCCGTCGTACTGCTGTCCGCGGGCCCGGGCGTTTCCGCGGTCGCGGGATCCGATTCACCGGTCATTTCCAATGCCGATGTCCTGCGGCCCGCCCTCGAAGCGGCCAGCGCATGCCTTGGTGCCGGTGTCCTCGGCGAAGCACGCACTGAAGACGCATCGGCACTGTTCGGACACATGGACAGCTCGGTTTTTGAACTGCGCGGCCCGGAAGGAACCGCCGGCTGGTTCGCGGTCCGGCTGCGTTCGGGCAGCGGTGCAGGGGCGGGCGCCGATCAGTCAGTGGTCGGCAAGCTCGGCCGCATCAACAACGTTGAAATGGCGCTGACGGTCGAAATCGGCCGCACCCGCATGGCAGTCCGCGATGTGCTGAACCTCGAACCCGGCCGCGTCGTGGAACTGGACCGTTCAGCAGGTGCGCCGGCTGACATCCTGCTCAACGGACGCCTGATCGCCAACGGCGAGATCGTCGTCGTGGACCAGGACTATGCCGTTCGCATCACCAAGATTATGGACGTAGCTGAGGGCCTGGGCTAAATGGATGAATCCGCAGTCCTGGCGCTGCGGGTCCTGGTATCGCTCAGTGTGGTCCTGGGGCTCCTCTGGTGGCTCCAGCGCCGGCTGGTGCGCGGCCGCAGCTCCGCCGGCGCCGAGGCACCCATCCGGGTCATCAGCCGGCAGGCCATCAGCCCGAAAGCATCCGTGGTGGTCGTCGAAACCGGCGGCCAGCGCTTCCTCCTCGGCGTGACCGAAGCCTCCGTCAACGTACTCAACACCACCGACGCCGATCCGGAGCCCGCCGCGGACGCGGCCTTCGCCGATTCCCTGCAGGGCGCCCGGGAATCTGCGGGCGCAGCTGAGGGCATCATGGCCGACGGCGACCTGCCGCGCCGCCGCGATACCCGGCGCGCCGCCCCGGCCCAGGGTCCTTCCGTACTCAACGGTTCGATCCTCTCACCGGATACCTGGCGCCAGAGCGCGGCCTTCCTTCGCCGCGGGAGGAACAGTTGAAGACCATAACGACGGCGCTGCCCGCCGCCGCTGTGCCCGGCTCCGTGCCGCGGGCCTCCCAGCTGCGCAGGGCCATCCTGTGCACTGTGCTGATCCTGGGCGCTGCCTTCGCGCTCCTGCTCGCCGGAGCCACCGCCGGACACGCCACTACTTTTGACCCCGCTCCGCCGGCGGCACCCACCGCTCCCGGCGCGCCGTCGGACCCTGAAGAGACCGGCGGATTCTCGGTGGACATCAACGGTGTGGACGGAACGCCGTCCACCGCCGTCGTCACCCTGATCGGCATCACGCTGCTCTCCGTGGCACCTGCCCTGCTGTTGATGATGACGTCCTTCACCAAGATCTTCGTGGTCCTGGCGATGACCCGGAACGCCCTGTCCCTGCCGTCCATCCCGCCCAACCAGGTGCTGGCCGGGCTGGCACTGTTCCTCTCGCTCTTCATCATGGCGCCGGTCCTGACGGAGATAAACTCCCTGGCCGTACAGCCCTACCTCAACGGTGACTTCACGTTCAACGACGCCCTGTCCGCCGGTTCCGGCCCGCTTCAGCAGTTCATGCTGGCTCACACCCGCGAAGAGGATATTGCGCTCATGACCCGGGCGGCGGACCAGCCGAACCCGGAGAACCCGGAAAGCGTCCCGCTGACCACCCTCATCCCGGCGTTCATGATTTCCGAACTGCGGGCTGCCTTCATCATCGGCTTCGTCATCTTCATTCCGTTCCTCATCATCGACCTGGTGGTCGCTGCGGCACTGATGTCCATGGGCATGATGATGCTTCCCCCGGTCATGATCTCCCTGCCGTTCAAGATCCTGCTCTTCGTGCTCGTGGACGGCTGGGGACTCATCATCACCTCGCTGGTCAACAGCTACCAGGGCGGCGGCTGATGGATACCAGCGCCGTCCTGGACATAGGCCTCCAGGGACTGTGGGTTGCGGCAAAGCTCGCAGCACCGGTGCTGCTGACTGCGCTGGTAGTTGGTTTCGCAGTATCCCTGGTGCAGTCGATCACCCAGATCCAGGAAGTGACGCTGTCCTTCGTACCGAAGGCCCTGGCCGTATGCATTGCGCTGCTCGTCTGCGGACACTGGATGATCACCGAAATGATTACCTTCACGCAGCAGCTGTTCGAGAAGATTCCGTCACTGCTCGGCGGGGGATGACATGTCCATCACCATCGACCAGGCGTGGCTGGAAGCGGTGATGCTCGCCGGTGTGCGGATGGTGGCGTTCCTCATCATCGCCCCGCCGTTTTCCTACAACGCCTTCCCGGGCCGCGTCAAAGCGATGCTGGCCATCGGCCTTGCCCTTGCCGTGGCGCCCCAGGTTTCCGAAGGATATGTAAACCTCGGCACCGCCGCCTACATCACCAGCCTGGTGCTGGAATTCGTGGTCGGCGCCGTCCTGGGCTTCCTGGTGCTGCTGGTTTTCTCCGCAGTGCAGTCCGCCGGCCAGCTGATCGACCTTTTTGGCGGCTTTTCCCTGGCCCAGGGCTTCGATCCGCAGTCCATGGTCAACGGCGCCCAGTTCACCCGGATGTTCCAGATCACGGCGCTGGCCCTGCTGTTTGCCTCAGACGGTTATCAGCTGATCATCATGGGACTTTCCCGCAGTTTCACGGCCTTGCCGCTGGCGGGCGGGATCGACCTCGCGGACCCGGCGCAGGCGATGATCTCCGGCGTGAGCAACATGTTCGTTGCCGCTGTCCAGATCGCCGGACCGCTGCTGGTGGTCCTTTTCCTGGCCGACGCCGGACTGGGCCTGCTCACGCGTGTGGCCCCGGCGCTGAATGCCTTCGCGCTGGGCTTCCCGCTCAAGATTTTGCTGACGCTGACCCTGATCTCGGTGGTTTTCCTCGCCCTGCCCCGCGTTGTTTCGGTGCTGGTCCAGGAAATCGTGCGCACGCTGGCGGGGGTGGGATAGATGCCGGAACAGGACTCCGGAGAGCGGTCAGAAGCCGCCACCCCGAAACGGATGAAGGAGGTCCGGGACAAGGGCCAGCTGTCCCGCTCGGATGACCTCACTGCCTGGGTGGGCGTGGGCGCAGCCGCGGTCATGATGCCCACGACCATCAGCCGGGGCGCTGACAAAGGCGCAGAAACACTGATGCGGGTGGATGCAATTACCGGGAATCCCGATCCGCTGGCAGCACTGCGGATGTTCCAGGACTCCCTCGGTGGACTGGTCTATATTATGGGGCCGCTGCTGTCCGTCGTCGTTGCCGCAGTCCTGGCCACGGCAGCGCTGCAGGGCGGTATCCACTTCAAGAAGTTCAAGGGCAAGTACGAACAGTTCGACCTGGTCAAGGGCATGAAACGGGTCTTCGGCGGCCAGGCGATCTGGAACGGCGTCAAAGCGCTCCTGAAGACCGCCGTCGTCGGCCTTGTCCTCTATGCGGTCATCCAGAACCTGATGCCCGTCCTGATGACCGCCGGCGGCATGTCGATTACCGCCCTGCTGGCTGAAGCCGGCGGGGGAGTGGCCACGCTGCTGCAGTTCGCGGTTGCGGCCGGGCTCGCGCTGGCGGGAGCGGACATCCTCATGGTGATGCGGCGGAACCGGAAACGGACCCGGATGACCAAAAAAGAGGTTAAGGACGAAAACAAGAACACCGACGGCGACCCGCTGATCAAGTCCCAGCGCCGTTCACGCCAGCTGGCCATGAGCCGGAACCGCATGATGGCCGCCGTAGGCGATTCCGACGTCGTGCTCCTGAACCCCACCCACGTTGCCGTGGCCCTGAAATACGAACCGGGCAAGTCCGCGCCCCGGGTCGTGGCCAAGGGCGCCGGAAATATTGCCGCCCGCATCCGTGAAGAAGCCGAAGCCAAGGGAGTCCCCATGGTGCGCGATATTCCCCTCGCCCGAGCCCTGCACTCCGCCTGTGAAATCGGCCAGGAAATTCCGGTGGAACTGTACAACGCCGTGGCCCGCGTCCTGGCCTTCGTCATGGCACTGAAGAACCGCGGCGCCGCCGCCGGGGTGCACACCATGGCCCCCGACCCCTCAGCTACTGTCCCCGCTCCCGCCCCACAACACCGTAAGGCAGCACCGTGAACCGCAACCTCCTGAAGCTCACCATCCCCGTGGGCGTGATCGGAATTATCCTGCTGCTGGTGGTCCCCGTGCCCGCCGGCCTGCTGGACGTGCTGATCATCATCAACATCCTGCTGGCACTGGTGATCCTGCTGACCACCATGTTCGTGAAGAAGCCCCTGGACTTCTCCGTGTTCCCCTCCATGCTGCTGGTCGCAACGCTGTTCCGGCTGGGCCTGAACGTTGCCTCCACCCGCCTGGTGCTGGGCGACGGGTACGCCGGGCAGGTCATTGAAGCCTTCGGGCATGTGGCGGTGGGCGGTTCCCTGATCATCGGCGCGGTGATCTTCCTGATCCTGGTGGTGATCCAGTTCGTGGTGGTCACCAAGGGCGCCGAGCGTGTGGCAGAAGTCGGCGCACGCTTCACCCTGGACGCCATGCCGGGCAAGCAGATGGCAATCGACGCCGATCTGAACGCCGGTCTTATTACGGACATCCAGGCCCGTGAGCGCCGGGCCGAGGTTTCCGCGGAAGCCGACTTCTACGGCGCCATGGACGGTGCCTCCAAGTTCGTGAAGGGCGATGCGATCGCCGGCCTGATCATCATCATCATCAACGTCATAGGCGGCATCGCGATCGGCATGCTGCAGCGCGGCATGTCCGCCGGCGAAGCAATCGACACCTACACGCTGCTGACCATCGGCGACGGCCTCGTCACGCAGATCCCGGCCCTGCTCATGGCAGTCTCCACGGGCATGATCGTGACCCGGTCCAACGCCGAGTCGGACATGGCTTCCACAGCCTCGGCGGAACTCAGCCAGTCCCGCAACGCCCTGATGATTGCCGGAGCGGCGGCGATCGTCATGGCCCTGATTCCCGGCATGCCCAAGAT
The DNA here is from genome assembly GCF_049311065.1 of Arthrobacter sp. 7Tela_A1. Lineage (NCBI taxonomy): Bacteria > Bacillati > Actinomycetota > Actinomycetes > Micrococcales > Micrococcaceae > Arthrobacter > Arthrobacter sp. 7Tela_A1. Next base: position 51,604 of record NZ_JAXIOO010000015.1, read on the forward strand.
TCCCTTCATTGTGATTGGCGCCCTCCTGATCTTTGCCAGCCAGCGGGTTAAGGCGCGGCAGGCTGCCGAAGAAGCGGCCGCGGCGGATCCGGTCGCACAGCTCACCGGTGCACCTGCCTCGGACACCACCGAGGACCTCATCGAGCAGATGCGTGTCCACGCCCTGGAAGTGATGCTCTCCCCGGACCTCGTCGGCATCGTCACCGGAGGCTCGGATGACCTGCTGGCCCGCGTGCGGGCGCTGCGGCGCAAGATCGCCCTGGAACTCGGCGTCGTGGTTCCCCCGGTGCGCACCCGGGACAGCGTGGACCTTCCGGCCTCCACCTATGTGATCAGGATTGCCGGCGTCGAAGCAGGCCGGGGAGAAGCGCCCGCAGGCAAGGTGCTGGCCCTGGGCGACTTCCTGGACGGCCTGCCGGGCGTTGCCACCGTGGAACCGGTGTTCGGCCTGGCCGGAAAATGGGTGCCGGCGGAGATGCGGCATGCGGCGGAAATGGCAGGGGCCACCGTGATCGACCGCGTCTCGGTGCTGGTTACGCACCTCTCGGCGATCATCACCGCGAACGCCGCACGCCTGCTCACCCGTGAAGATGTCCGCGTGCTCACCGAAGGGGTCAAGCAGGTCAACCCGTCAGCCGTGGATGAGTTGATCCCGAACGTGCTCTCGCTGGCCGAGGTCCAGCGGGTGCTGCAGGGCCTGCTGGCCGAACAGATCCCCATCAACGACCTGCCCCGCATCTACGAGTCGCTGCTGCTGAAAGCAAAGTCCTCGCCGGAACCCGAAGGGCTGATCGAAGCGGCGCGGCAGGCGCTCGGACCGGCGCTGGCCGCCCAGTACATTAACTCAGGCGTGCTGCGCGTGATCATGATCGATCCGTCGCTGGAACAGTCGATGCTGGAGAACCTGCGCCCTTCCGACCAGGGGACGCAGATCCTTCTGGATCCCACCCGTATCGAAAACATTATTGCGTCACTTAAGACTACTGTTGCCACTGTGGAGAACGCCGGACACAGTGCCGTGCTGGTCTGCGCTCCGGCGCTTCGGCCGGCTATCCGGCGCCTCGTGTCGGCGCAGGCCAACGGACTGCCCGTGCTGTCCTACCAGGAAGCCACCGCAGCCAACGTCAATATTGAAACAGTAGGAGTGCTCCGTGGAACCGAGACGATTTCAGCTTGAGGGTCCTTCCCTTGATGCGCTGAAGGCGAAGATCCTTGCGGAACACGGTCCGCGGGCCCGGATCATCGCCGCCGAAAAGGTCACGGTGGGCGGTATCGGCGGGTTCCTGGCCCGCCAGCACTACGAGGTCACCGTGGAACTGCCGCCGCGCGGACGCCGGGCTGCTCCTGTGGAGGCCGACCTGCCCAGCAGGGCGGGCATCGGAGCGCTGCTGGCGAGTGCCGAAGAGGCGGAGAGCGACTTCCGTCCACTGTCTCCGCCGCTGCCGGGCCTCTCCACGGGAACCAATGCCTTTGCCGAACTGATCGCGGACCTCTCGCAGAATACCGGCGCGCCGGCCCGGGCGCCGGAGCCGCCGCGGACCCCGGAGCCCGTCCCGCTGCCCGCGCCGGTGTCGTTTCCGCAGCTGTTCCCGGAAACCCCTGAGCCGGGGCAGCCTGCCCGCGCCGGCACCCAGGAGGTGCCGACACCCCTGGAAGGGGCAGGAGACCTCGTCATCGTGGTGGGGCTGGGACAGGACGCCATGCTGGTCTGCGAGTCGATGGCCGCGGCCGCCGGTTTTAGCGCCCAGGCGCTGCGGGCAGCAGGCACGGTCGACGGCCCGGGCGTGGGCCGCGCCGGTGACCGGAGGGCCGTCGCGACAGCACGGGCGGCCGGAGTCCTGGCCGGTCATCCCATTTTCCTGGCTTACGGGATAGGCCGCGGCGTCAGCGAGATCGCACGCCACACTACGCTCATTGCAGCTCTCGCACCGGACCAGCTCTGGGTTGCCGTAGACGCCGGACGCAAACCCGAAGACACCGCTGCCTGGGTGAATGCCGTTCGGACCGCCTGCGCGGTCGACGCGGTTGCCGTCGAAGGACTTGAAGGGACCGCCACCCCGCAGAGCGTCAACGTCCTGGGTCTGCCCGTCGGCTGGGTCGACGGGGCAGCCGCCCAGGCATCAGTGTTGTAATTGTTTCCTTGCGGAACGCCGGACAAGGCCAATGCCCGGCGTGGTTGGGATAGAGTGAATAAATGCTCGTGCTAACGCGGAAATCAGGAGAACAGATCCTGATTGGTGATGACATTGTCATTACTGTGCTCGATTCCCGCGGTGACGGAGTCCGCATTGGCATTGACGCCCCGCGCGGAGTGAAAATCCAGCGCCACGAAGTGGTGCGTGCCGTTGAAGAAGCGAATGTCGCGGCCACCGCCGAAATCCCCGACGCCGAAGAGCGCATCAAGGCGCTCCTCAGCATCCGCCGGCCCGACGCCGACAAATAATCCCCTTCGAAGCGTGCACAGCTCTGGCGTGCACGCTTCCATCCCTTAAATGCCAAACCCCGGCACTCATTGGGGTAAGTGCCGGGGTGGCGAGCCAGTACCGTCCGCGGACGGGCGGCCGGTACAGCACATGCAACTGTGCGGCTCGTCTTGTGCAGTATTTTTCGAAGGGATACTGCAGTTCCTTCCAGGGGAAGCCGTTCTAGCTGCCTGCGCGCACCTTGGTGCCGAAGAGGCGCAGCGTCCGGCGTGCCGGGGCTTCCATCTTGCGGCCGGAGCCGGCAACGTGGCGCTGTGCCTGACCCTTGTCAACCCGGGTGCCGTAGTAGTCCTGCAGGACACGGCGCTCATGGGTGGAGCAGCGGACGCCCGGGTAACGGTAGCCGCGGATAACCCAGTAACCGGTCTTGTCTGTGGGGCGGGTGTCGCTCGCCCATTCGGGGACAAGGCGGCGGTTGCACTCACCGCAGAGCGCGGCAATGTGGGAGTCCCGCTGAACATCTGTGTACCGCTTTACCAAAACCTCGGTGCCGGCGTTCCATGCGTTCACGTTGTCCCCCCAATGTCTTTGCGATCCCTGCGGACCATGTGCCGTATTGCTTGATTGATATGACGATATAGAGCCACACCCCGGAAAACGCTCAAGTTCAGCACGCCCCAGGCGCAATGTTTCCTGAAGAATCCCTTGAGCGAATCTTGAGCCAACACTGCGCTTGGCCGCAGGCAGCAAAAAGGGGCGGCCACCGGGGAAGTGGGCCGCCCCTTTTTACGTTCCAGCAGGCTGGGGATTTGGCCTAGAAGGGGTAGGACGCAATTTCCGGGCGCATGGTGAGCCACTGGATTTCCGTGAAGGATTCCATGTTGGCTGCGGCGCCGCCAACGCGTCCGCCGTTGCCGGAGTCCTTGACGCCGCCGAACGGCGCGTTGGATTCGTCACTGACGGTTTGTTCATTGATGTGGACCTTGCCGGATTCCACGCGGTCGGCGATTTTCATGGCCATGCCGACGTCGCCGAGGATGGACAGGGACAGCCCGTACTCGCTGGCGTTCGCCAGTTCGACGGCTTCATCCACGGTGCTGAACTTCATGACCGGCGCCACGGGGCCGAAGATTTCCTGTGCCCAGGCCGGGTTGTCCGGAGCCACGTCCGCCAGCACGGTGGGCCGGTAGAACAGGTTGTCGCTGGTTCCGCCGGCGAGCAGGCGGGCACCTGCCGCCACGGAGTCCTGGACAATGCCGTCAATCTTCTTGAGCTGGTTCTCGTCGATGATCGGCCCAAGGGCCACCTGTCCGCTGGCCGGATCACCGACCGGCAGGTTGGACGCCTTCTCGGCGAGGGCCGCAACGTACGCGTCGTAGATATCCTCGTGGACAATGTGGCGGCCCGTGGTCATGCAGATCTGGCCCTGGTGCAGGAAGGAACCGAAAGCGGCGGCGGAGGCAGCCTTGGCCACATCCGCGCCGGGCAGCACGATCATGGCGTTGTTCCCGCCCAGTTCAAGATGCGCGCGCTTGAGCAGGCGTCCGGCGGATTCCGCGATCTTGCGCCCGGCCGCCGTGGATCCGGTGAAAGCGATGACACGGACTTCGGGAGCCTGGACGACGGCAGCACCGATCTCCGCTCCACCCGGAAGCAGCGAGAGCAGGCCCGCCGGGAGTCCGGCCTCTTCAAAGATGCGCATCAGGGCCACGCCGCCGCACACGGCGGTGCGGGGGTCCGGCTTCAGCAGGACGGCATTGCCCAGCGCCAGGGCCGGGGCAACGGCCCGGATGGAGAGGATCAGCGGGAAGTTGAACGGGGCAATGACGGACACGACGCCGGCTGGCCGGCGCCGGGCCATTGACCAGCGCCGTTCGTTGGTCGTCAGTACCTCGCCCGCGGGGAGTGCAGGGAGCGCCGACGCGTCGTAGCACTCGTTCGCGGCGCTGTGCGTTTCCAACCCGGCCTTGGTGGGAATGCTGCCCGATTCGCGGGTAATCCAGATGCCGATTTCTTCGGCGTGCTCCTCCCAGAGCAGGCCTGCCCGGCGCAGGACGGCGGCGCGCTCTTCAGGCTTGCGCGCTGCCCATTCCCGCTGCGCCGCAGCGGCAATGCGTGCGGCTTCTTGAACGTCTTCCACCGAGGCCACGCCGTAGCTGCCCAGCGTGTTGCCGGTCGCGGGTTCGAGGGCGCCGGCTGAACCGGCGCCGCCCTTTCGCCAACCGTTTACATAAATGTTGTCTGTCCAGATCGACGGGTCGAGCAATGCCATGGGATTCCTAGCTGTGGGTTTGGTGCCTAGGCCAGAATTATCCCAGAAGCGTCCGAGTCAGGGCGCATCGTTCTTCGCCGGGCGGGGATCCCTGTGCCGCCGCCGGGCGGCCTGCCGAAGCAGGCGGGCCAGGCCGGCAAGGCCAAAAACCAGAGGCATCAGCGCGATGATCCCGGCTACGGGATCACTGACGAACAGCAGGATGCTGATGCCGAAAAACACGTGGAGTCCGTACCCCGCGGCCTGCACGGGCCCGGAACGTTTCTTGAATGCCGCGGCGACGGTCCTGATGGTGGCTCCCCGGAAAGAACAGCAGATGATGGTGCAGAGAAGCCCCCGGAGACCGTGGTTTCCGGGGGCTTCTCTTAGTGAGCCTCCTGCCAGAATCGAACTGGCGACCTTCTCATTACGAGTGAGACGCTCTACCAACTGAGCTAAGGAGGCAAGCTTCATCTGTCCGTCAACGGCCAGAATCCACAAGGAACAACTTTATACGGCGGGAGCACCCGGGTCAAAACGCCGGGGTCCGCCTCCCGGGCTAGGAGCAGACCAGGCCGTCCTGGGGGACCGTCCCGTCAATGAAGTAGTCATCCACGGCATCGGCAATGCACTGGTTGCCCCGTCCGTACGCGGTGTGTCCTTCGGCCTCCCAGGTCACCAGCACTGCTGAGTCCAGCTGGCTGGCCAGTGCCTGGGACCATTCATAAGGAGTCGCCGGGTCGCCCGTGGTGCCGAGGACAACGATCGGGGCCGCGCCGTCGGCGGTGATCCGGTGCGGTTCGCCGGTGGGCCCGTGCGGCCAGGCTTCGCAGGTCAGCCCGCCGTAGGCGAGGAAACGTCCGAGCGTGGGGGAGGCAGCCTCCAGTTCGGCGGCGTCGAGGTCCATCTGGGCGCGGTCAATTTCCATGGGGTAGTCCAGGCAGTTCACGGCGCTGAACACTTCGACGGAGTTGGACGCGTACGTGCCGTCCTCCTCACGCTCGGCGCCCAGGTCAGCCAGCATCAGCATCGTCGTCGGATCGCCCCGCAGTGCTGAAGAGAGCCCCTGCGTCAGCGCCGGCCAGTTGGCGTCGTTGTAGAGAGGAAGGATGAATCCGCTGACAAAGGTGGAGGCCGTGACGGTGCGGCCGTCCGCGGCAGTCATCGGGCTCGCTTCAACGGAAGCGATCAGGTCCCGGATCGTTTCCACGGCGTCGTCGGCAGTGCCGCTGAGCGGGCAGTTCGACGAGGTCAGGCAGTCTTCGACGTAGGCGCGGATGGCCTTCTCAAAGGCGCGGGCCTGTCCCAGGGTGATCTCCTCGTTGCTGGCGGAGGGGTCGATTCCGCCGTCGAGCACCATCCGTCCCACTGTTTCCGGGAACAGCTCAGCGTAAGTGGCGCCCAGGAAGGTGCCGTAGGAGAATCCGAGGTAATTCAGTTTCGAATCCCCGGCGACAGCCCGCAGGATGTCCATGTCCCGTGCGGCGCTGGCTGTGTCGACGAAGCCCAGCAGATCCCCGGATTCCTCGGCACACTGCGCCGCGTAGTCCGCCGCATTGGCCCGGGCTTCCTCGAACCCGGCATCAGTCGACGGATCAAACGCCTCGTTGCGGGAGGCATCCAGTTCTTCATCCGTGAGGCAGTCCACCGGAGTGGAACGCCCGACACCGCGCGGATCGAAGCCGAGAACGTTGTAGTCATCGCGCAGCCGGCTGGTCGTCACGCCTTCGAGCGATTCGAGCACCGTGTCATATCCCGAGCCGCCTGGCCCGCCGGGATTTATCAGGATGGTACCTTCAGCGGTTCCGCCTGCCTCGGCGAGGATCACCTCGAGTTCGATGCTGCTGTCCCCGGGATTCGCATAGTCCAGGGGGACTTCGACGGAGGCGCAGAGGAAGGAGTCCTCACAGGATTCCCAGACAACTTCCTGGCTGTAATAGGACTCGAGCTCCCCGGGAACGTCCCCGATGACTTCCGGTGCCGCGGACTGGGTTCCCCGCTCCGGCCCTGCGGACTCACCGGGAACACAGGCCACGAGCGAAGCGAGCACGACGGCGGCGGATCCCGCTGCCGCGGCGCGGCGCAGGCTGCGGGCAGGCAAGGCCCTGGGACGGCGTCGTGCTGGGGTCATTGGTGCGGCTCCTGGGTCCTGGGCGGGTCTGGTGCGGAAAATGCGGGTTAAAGCAGGCTGACGGCCATCGCTTCGATGGCGAGCAGCGGGGCGACGTTGGTGGTGACCAGCCGCCGCCGGACCTCGTTGATCTCCTCCATGCGGGCCAGGATCACTTCGGGCGTGGACCGTGAGGCAAAGTCCTCCAGCTCCGGGCGAAGCGACTCATTCACCAGGTCCGTGCCCGAGTTGAGGGACAGCACCAGGGCGTCGCGGTAGAAGGAGAGCAGGTCTGTGAGGGCCCGGTCGAAATAGTCGTTCTTGGAACGCTTGGCACGCCGGACCTGGTCCTCTTCGAGGCGTTTGACCTGGCTGCGCATCGACGGAGGCAGGGTCCCGGTCTCCGGCGCGCCGAGGGAGGCGAGCAAGGCGGCCTTCTCTTCGGCGTCGCGCTGCTCAAAGGAGCTGGAGGCCTCTGCTTCCGCGAGCGCCACCAGGTCCGCAGCAGCTTTCATCGCTCCGGAGACACTGCGCAGGGACAGCGGCAGGCGAACGATCTTCTCGCGCCGGGCCCGGGCACCCTCATCGGTGGCCAGGCGCTTGGCAATGCCAATGTGGCTCTGCGCTGCCCGTGCAGCTCCCCTGGCGACGTCCGGATCGATGCCGTCACGGCGCACCAGCAGCTCGGCGACGTCGTCCACCGGAGGCAGCCGCAGGCCCACGGGGCGGCAGCGGGAGCGGATGGTCACCAGCACGTCACCGGGACTCGGCGCGCAGAGCAGCCAGACGGTCCGCGGCGGCGGCTCTTCAATCGCTTTGAGCAGGACGTTCGTGCTGCGTTCCTGCATGCGGTCCGCATCTTCGACGATCATCACCCGCCATCGGCCGGTGGACGGCTTGTCCTGGGCCTTCTTCACCAGCTCGCGGGCCTCGTCGATGCTGATGGTGACCTTTTCCGTGGTCACGGAAGAGACGTCAGCATGTGAGCCGGCCAGCGCCGTGCGGCAGGCCCGGCATTCGCCGCAGCCGCGCTCGGCGGGGTCGGGCTGATCACACAACAGTGCTGCAGCGAAGGCACGGGCGGCGTTGGACCGCCCGGAACCGGGCGGCCCGGTGAAAAGCCACGCGTGGGTCGGCTGGCTCTCGGCGGCGGCTCGGCGCAGCTGCCCGACGACGGGTGCCTGGCCCTGGAGGTCATCCCATACGGTCATGGCAGCAGGGCACCGATCCGGGCGAGAATCCGGGCAGCCAGTTCGGCAACGGGCGCCCTGGCATCGAGCACCAGGTAGCGTTCCGGAGACGCTTCGGCCAGGTCCAGGAAGGCGGCACGGATGCTGCCGTGGAATTCATCCGGCTCGGACTCCAGCCGATCCTCGGCGCCGGCGGAGGCTGTCCGGCGGGTCCGGCCCGATTCGGGGTCAACATCCAGGAGCACCGTGACATCCGGGACCAGGCCTTCGGTCGCCCATTCGTTGACCTGGCGGACCGGGCCCGTGCCCAGGGCGCGTCCTGCGCCCTGGTAGGCCACGGAGGAATCAATGTAGCGATCGCAGACCACGATGTCGCCGCGTTCCAGGGCAGGCCGGATCACCTGCTGGACGTGTGCGGCGCGGGAAGCGGCAAAGATGAGGGCTTCGGTGCGCGGGTCGATCTCGCCGTGCCCGTGTTCCAGGACGAGCGCCCGCAGCTTTTCCCCGACGGGTGTCCCTCCGGGTTCACGCGTGCGGACCACCGTGCGGCCGGCATCCTGCAGTGCCTGGGTGAGCAAAGTCGCCTGCGTTGACTTGCCGGCGCCGTCGCCGCCTTCGAACGCGATGAAGAGTCCAGCGGAAGGTTCAGAATTACTCACCCGCCTAGCCTACCCAGTCAGGCTGGGAACCGGCTGCGGGGGTAACGCGCCCTCTGTGTCCGAACGTGACAGGCCGCGCCGAAACACTCGGCGTCCGCGCTCTGCGCCGGTTTAGGCTAAGAGCCATGAGCACAACCACCGGTCCCCGGCACGCCTCCGGACTGTCCCCCGAAACCACTGTCGTCTCCGCCGGCCGTCCCGAGCGGACCGCGGATTCAGCAGTCAATCCGCCGATTGTCCTGACATCCACGTTCCTGGGCACGAGGGCAACCCGGGAGGGGGACCGGGTGTACGGCCGGTACTCAAATCCCACCTGGGATCCCTTCGAGGAAGCCCTGGGCACCCTGGAGAACTCCGACCTGCCCGCCTTGGTCTACTCCTCCGGACTCGCAGCCGTGATCGCAGCGATGTCCCTGCTGCCGACCGGCGGAACCCTGGTGATGCCCCGGCACACCTATCAGGGTTCGCTCGTGCTCGCGGCCGGTGAGGCACAAAACGGGCGGATCACCATCCGGACCGTGGACATTGCCAATACCGAAGAAGTGGTCTCCGCCCTCGAGGGTGCAGGCATGCTCTGGATTGAGAGCCCCACCAACCCCATGCTCGAGGTAGCGGACATCCGTGCGCTCGCGGATGCCGCCCATGCCGCCGGCGCGCTGGTGATAGCCGACAACACGTTCTCGACGCCCCTGGTGACCCGGCCCCTGGACCTGGGTGCCGACGTCGTCGTCCATTCCGTGACGAAGTATCTTTCCGGCCATTCCGACGTCGTGCTCGGCGCCGCTGTCACCTCGGATCCGGAACTGCGTGCACGCCTGTTGACGTACCGGTCCCTGCACGGCGCGGTGGGCGGACCCTTTGAAGTCTGGCTGGCCCTGCGCGGGCTGCGCACGCTGGCGCTGCGGGTAGAGCGCTCGATGGCTACCGCCATGGAACTGGCCCTTCGGCTGCAGGACCATCCGGGCGTTGAAGCAGTCCGCTATCCCGGGCTTCCCGGCGATCCCGGGCATTTGCGGGCCGCGGAACAGATGGACGGCTTCGGTTCCATCGTGTGCATTGAAGTGGCGGGAGGCGCCGAAGCGGCCGACGCCGTCACGGAGAAGACCGGAATCTGGCTGCCGGCGACCTCGCTGGGCGGAGTGGAGTCACTGATCGAACGCCGGCGCCGCCAGCCCGCAGAACCCGTCTCCGTTCCGGAGAACCTGCTGCGGCTGTCGGTCGGAATCGAGAACGTCGAGGACCTGTGGAGGGACCTCGATGAGGCGCTTCCGCGGTAGGCTGTGCCAGTGATACTTGTCTTCGAGCTGCAGAACCTGCTCTACCTCGCCCTGGGCATCGTGGCGCTGGGAATCGAACTGTGGGCGTTTGCCGACTGTGTACGGCGCAAGCCCGCAGATTTCGAGCGCGCCTACAAACGGACCAAGGGTTTCTGGATGGGCCTCACCGGCGGCGCCGCCGCGGTCGGCCTGCTCTCGGTGCTGCTGTTCGGGCCGCTGGCGCTGCTGCTCTTCGAACTGGCTGCAGTCGTCGCCGCGTCCGTCTATCTTGCCGACGTGCGCCCGGCCCTCAACGAGTCCAAGGGTCGCGGCGGGGCCTACGGTTCCTGGTAGTCCCGGGACGGCTCGACGGCGTTCCACGCCACAGTGACCTCGCCCAGGCGCCAGCGCCCGGGCCCGGTCAGCAGCGGCCAGCCCTGATCCTTGAGCGACCGGCACATGGCAATCCAGCGCTGCCGGTTGCCGTAGGACGCCATCGGAGCCGCGTCCAACCAGGCTTTGTCCATCGCCTGCAGGAAGGCGTGCACCTTTTCGCCGGGAACGTTCCGGTGGATCAGTGCCTTGGGGAGCCGCTCGGCTACATCAGAGGGCAGTTCGAAGGCTCCGAAACGCAGGGAGATGCTCAGTGACAGCGGCCCCTGCCTGTCCAGCACAACCCAGGTGGAGCGCCTGCCGATCTCGTCGCAGGTGCCGTCAACGAACACGCCCCCCTCAGCCAGCCGGCTGCGGACCATGTCCCAGTGGGCGGTGTATTCGTGCTCCGCATACTGGCGCAGGACGTTGAAGGCCCGAACCATGACGGGGCGCCGCCCGTCCAGGGGCAGTTCGAAGCCGCCCTGCCGGAACGTCAGCCCCTCCCGCTCCAGCGGCTTCGCAGCCCGGACCCGGTTCGGATCGATTTCAATTCCAATGACCGAGACATCGGCACGCACGCTTCCCATGCGCGCATGCAGTTCCACAGCCGTGGTGGGAGATGCCCCGTACCCGAGGTCGATGACCAGGGGATCCGCAGCCTGCCTCAAACGCCATGCTTCAGGACCAGCAAGCCAACGATCCACACGCCTGAGCCGGTTGGGATTTGTAGTGCCCCGGGTCACATTTCCCACGGGTTTGAGGGGGATTTTCACCAAACAATGTTACCGTCCGGCGAACGGTGGTCCTGACCGCTTCCATCCCCCTCAGGTGCCCGGCCGGCATCCCCCGCCCCGCCGGCACAGTGCAAAAACCTGCCTCAAGTGCAATGGTTACGTCCGGCCCTGCCCCGCTCCACGCACTGACGATACGATGCTTTTATGACCTACAAAGTGATCCTTCTGCGCCACGGGCAGAGTGAATGGAATGAAAAGAACCTCTTCACCGGCTGGGTGGACGTGGACCTCACGGACCTGGGCAGGCAAGAGGCCCTCCGCGGCGGCGAACTGCTCGTCGAGAACGGGATCCTCCCGGACATCCTCTACACGTCCCGGCTGCAGCGGGCCATCAACACGGCCAACATTGCTCTTGGCGCAGCAGACCGTATCTGGATCGACGTCAAGCGCAGCTGGCGCCTGAACGAGCGGCACTACGGTGCCCTCCAGGGCAAGGACAAGGCACAGACACTGGCCGAGTACGGCGAGGAGCAGTTCATGCTCTGGCGCCGTTCCTACGACACCCCGCCGCCGCCCCTGCCGGACGACAGCGACTTTTCCCAGGCCAATGACGCGCGATATGCCGACCTCAGCAAGGATGAGCTGCCGCGCACCGAGTGCCTCAAGGACGTCCTGGAACGCTTCCTTCCATACTGGGAGGAAGAGATCTCCAAGGACATTCGGTCCGGCAAGACTGTCATGATCGCAGCGCACGGCAACTCCCTGCGTGCCTTGGTCAAGCACCTGGACGGCATTTCCGACGCCGACATTGCCGCGGTCAACATTCCCACCGGCATCCCGCTGGTCTACGAGCTCGACGAGAACCTGAAGCCGGTCAAGGCCGGCGGCACCTACCTGGATCCGGAGGCCGCTGCCGCGTCGATCAAGGCGGTTGCAAACCAGGGCAAGAAGCAGAACTAGCCCCGTATTCCTCGAGATAACAGAAACTGCCCGTATGAGCTCTCATACGGGCAGTTTCTGTTATCTCGATGGGGGAGGGCTAGACGGATCCCTCGGAGATAGGCTGCCACTCACCCGTGACAAGGTAGTTGACCTTGCGGGTCACCGAGACGCCGTGGTCGGCGAAGCGCTCGAAATACCGGCTGGCCAGCGTGAGGTCCACCGTCGTGACGGGGGAGTTGTCCCAGTCCGGAGAAGCCACCGCCTTGAACACACCTGCGTGCAGTTCGTTGATCCGCGTGTTGTGCGCGTAAATGTCCTTGCTCAGCTCGAGGTTACGGGTTTCGAGCAGCTCGGTGAGCAGTTCGGAGATGGCGATGTCCAGGCGTGCCATCTCCATGAACGTGTCGACCATGTTGGCGGGAACCACGTTGGCCGGGTAGCGCAGCCTTGCGAGCTGGGCGATGTGGCGGGCGAGGTCGCCCATGCGTTCAAGGGAAGCGCTCATCCGCAGGGAACCGACGATCATGCGGAGATCACTGGCAACCGGACCCTGCAGGGCCAGGACATCGATGGCCCGCTCGTCCAGGTCGTTCTGCAGGAAATCAATGCGGGCATCGGCGGCGATAACGTCCTGTGCCAGTTCAGTGTCCGCCGTCTCGAACGCCTGCGTGGCTTTCTTCATTGCCTCGGTGACGAGCTGTGAGATCTGGGTCAGCTCCTCGCCAATCTGGTGAAGCTCAGCCTGGAAAACCTTGCGCACTTAATGCGTCCTTTCGATGAACTCTTACAGGGCCGCCGCACCTGCCGGTGCGGCTCCATTCATGGTGCCTGCGTCCGGTTAACGGTCGGTCCTCTTGAAGTGAACGTTAGTTTAACGCTTGGTTGAATGCCACCGGAGCTCCTGCCGGTCCGGCGGCGTCCGCCTAAGCTAGGACTGTGAACCCTGTATTGCTGGGCCTGCTCTCAGGCATCCTCGGCCTGGCCGTTGGCGTCTTCGGCGTCGTCGCATACTTCTCCAGCCAGCGCCACCGCCGCGAACTCGCTGAGGTGGACGAACCGGCGCTGTCCGAAGGTGCTGCGGAAATCCTCGGCGTCCTCGGCCGTGCCTACATCGTCGTGGACGGAATCGACGGCGTTGTGCGCGCCAGCCCGGGCGCCTATGCCTTTGGCCTGGTCCGCGGGCACACCCTGGTGCAGGACGACGTCCTGGCACTGACCGGCCGGGTGCGCCGCGACGGTGTCATCGAGGAACGCAACGTGGAGCTCCATCGCGGTCCCCTGGGCCAGGGCAGCCTGATCCTGCAGCTGCGCGTGGCGCCGATCGCCGAGGAGTACATCCTGATCCTCGCCGACGACCGGACCGAGGCCACCCGGACCGAAGAGATGCGCAACGACTTCGTGGCCAACGTCTCCCACGAGCTCAAGACACCTGTCGGCGCGATCTCCCTGCTCTCGGAAGCGATCGACGAGGCGGCAGCGGACGAAGAAGCTGTCCGCCGCTTCGCCAAGCGCATGCAGAAGGAAACCGTCCGGCTGTCCGCCCTGGTCCAGGACATCATTGAACTGTCACGGCTGCAGGGGACCGATGTCGTGGACCACGCCGAGCCGGCGGATATCAACGAGCTCGTCAACGATGCGGTGGAGGCGAACCGGCTTGCCGCCGAAGAGCGCAACATCACCGTGGTGGTGGGCGGCGCCGCGGAGAATCCCGTCTACGCGGACGGGCCCATGCTTACCACTGCCTTCCGGAACCTCATCGACAACGCCATCCGGTACTCGCCCGAGGGCAGCCAAATCGGCGTCGGGATCCGTTCCAGGGACGGGCTGGCACGGGTCACGGTGACGGACCGCGGACCGGGTATCGCCGCCGAGGACCAAGAACGGGTTTTTGAACGCTTCTACCGCATCGACGACGACCGCTCCCGCAACACCGGCGGCAACGGCCTCGGACTCAGCATCGTCAAGCACGTCGTAGCGAACCACGGCGGGGAGGTCGACCTCTGGTCGCAGCCGGGTCAGGGATCGACTTTCACCGTGAAGCTTCCGGAATTGGACACAGCAGACAGCGAAGACGGTCCGGATGCTCCGGCCGCGCCCGCAAGGGCAGGCAAGGAGTAAGGTGACCAGGATCCTGATTGTGGAGGACGAGGAGTCCTTCAGTGACCCGTTGTCCTATTTGCTGGAACGCGAAGGGTTTGAGGTCGCCGTGGTGGATAACGGCCTTGACGCCGTCGCCGAGTTTGACCGGAAGGGCGCTGACCTGGTGCTCCTGGACCTGATGCTGCCCGGCCAGTCCGGGACAGAGGTCTGCCGGCAGCTGCGCCAGCGCTCCGACGTCCCGGTGATCATGCTGACCGCCCGTGATGCCGAGATCGACAAGGTGGTGGGCCTGGAGCTGGGTGCCGATGACTACGTCACCAAGCCGTACTCCTCGCGGGAGCTCCTGGCGCGGGTGCGTGCGGTCCTGCGCCGCCGCAGCGATGCCGGGGACTTCGCCTCGGCTGCCGTCCAAGCCGGTCACGTACGCCTGGATGCAGAACGGCACGTGGTGAGCGTCGATGGGGTCAACGTGCCGATGCCGCTCAAGGAATTCGAGCTGCTGGAAATGCTGCTGCGGAATTCGGGCCGCGTCCTGACCCGCGGCCAGCTGATCGAGCGCGTCTGGGGCGCCGACTATGTGGGGGATACCAAAACCTTGGATGTGCACGTGAAACGGCTGCGGGCCAAGATCGAGCCGGACCCGTCCGTTCCCCGGCACCTGGTCACCGTCCGCGGACTGGGCTACAAGTTCGAGGCGTGACCGCTCCCGCCGGTGTACAGGGGGGGGAGAACATAGAAAGGGGCCCGCCGGCCGCGGGCGGGCCCTTTCCAAAGGCAAGCTGTTTTTGGGCTACGGAGCAGCAGTCTCGGTCGCTTCGCCGGACGGGGTCTCCGAGGAAGCGGGTTCCGGAGTCGGTTCCTCGGTCGGCAGGTAGTCCTCGTAGTACTGGACCTGGCCGTCAACCACGGGAACGTTCAGGGTGGCGGTTTCCGTGCCGGCAGTGGCTTCGGCGCGGATGCCGGTGCCGGGCAGGACGTCAACGGTTTCGACGAGGACCTCGGACTGAGGGGCGTCGTCATAAATGACCTTGCCGCCGGCCGGGAGATTCCACGTCAGGGTCGAGCCGCCGACCTCGAGTTCAAAGTTCACCGGATCAGAGGAATCGTTGATGACGGTGCCGAGCAGACGCCCGGGCTCACCGTCTCCGTCGCTGACAACCAGGATGTTGCGCAGCTGGATATCACCGAGGTCCTGGACGATTCCGTCAGACGGGGAGTATTCCATGGTGGTTGCCTGGTCGTTCACGACGCTGCAGCCGGTGGCGCCCAGCAGCGACAGGGTGATAACACCGGCGGCGGCAGCACTGCGCGTCCGGTTCCTGGATGTGAATCTCACAGCACAAACTCCTGATGTGTGGCGGTCGGAGGACCTGGGGAACGTTTGCTCATAGCCTATCGGCAATCACCTGAAAACATGGATTTCGCGACGTCAGAGGCCTTTACGGAACTACTCAGTAGGCTACGTGCCGGAGGCCGAATACTACTCAGTTTTTGGGGGCGCGCCCCTGACCTGCGAAAACTCTTCTCGGCGTGTCGCTTGCATGCTAAAGTAGGGTTCGGGAAAGGGGAAAGTCCACATGGTTTTTGAGGTTGGCGAAACAGTTGTTTACCCTCACCACGGTGCCGCGAAGATCGAAGAGATCAAGATGCGGACCATCAGGGGCGAAGAGAAAATGTATCTCAAGCTCAAGGTGGCACAGGGTGATCTGACCATTGAAGTACCGGCAGAGAACGTTGACCTCGTTGGAGTGCGCGACGTCGTGGGCAAGGAAGGCCTCGAGCATGTTTTCGATGTCCTGCGTGCCGAACTGACAGAAGAGCCCACCAACTGGTCCCGCCGATACAAGGCGAATTTGGAGAAGCTGGCTTCGGGCGACGTAGTCAAGGTTGCAGAGGTCGTCCGCGACCTGTGGCGCCGCGACCACGACCGCGGGCTGTCCGCAGGTGAAAAGCGGATGCTGGCGAAAGCCCGGCAGATTCTCATTTCAGAACTCGCTCTGGCGGAAAAAACGGACGAGGACCAGGCAGCCGCTGTTCTGGACGAAGTCCTGGCAAGCTAGACCCTGGCTATCAGTTGCCGGCCCCCCGGGGCCGGCTTCTGCCGTTTAAGGACACGTGTTTGCGCTGCCCGGGCGGGTCAACAGAGCCGGTCCCGCCGGACTTGCGCCCCGGGGCACTAGGCTTGGTACGTGTCAGAATCCAATCCCGTCCCGCAGCGAGTGGGCGTCATCCTGGTGGCCGGCGGTTCCGGCCAGCGCCTGGGCTACGGCATGCCGAAGGCCCAGGTTCCCCTGGCAGGTGAAATGCTGCTGGCGCACGCCTTGAGGGGTGTGGATGCCTCCGGTGTCGCCTCCTTCATCAGCGTTGCCGTACCGGCTGCCGACACGGCCCTTCGCGCTCTCTGCGCAGCGTCACAGCTCAGCTGCCCTGTGGTGGTGGTGGACGGCGGCGCCACCCGGTCCGACTCAGTCCGCGCTGCCCTGAACTCGCTGCCGGACGACATCGACTCCGTCCTGGTGCACGACGCGGCCCGTGCGATGGCACCCGCCCAGGTGTTCCACCGTGTGGCGTCGGCACTGGCTGCCGGCGCACAGGCTGTCATTCCTGCCGTTCCCGTAACGGACACCGTGAAGACCGTGGAACCCACATCCTCCGAAGAGGCCGCACTGGCACCGGCCCGTGTGACGGCTACGCCGGACCGCGCGTCGCTTCGGGCGGTCCAGACGCCGCAGGGGTTTGACGCAGACCTGCTGCGCCGGGCACACGCGGCAGCCACGGACTTTCCCGAAGAACGGGCGGCTGCCATCACGGATGACGCCATGCTGGTTGAAAGCCTGGGGGTTCCCGTTCATGTGGTGGAAGGCTCCGCCATGTCCCTGAAAATCACTACCCCCCTGGACCTGCTGCTTGCCGAAGCGGTGCTTGCAGGCGGATCCAGCATGCAGGAGGACTAGACCGTGATCGCCCTGCCCCGCACTGGAATCGGAACCGACGTGCATGCGTTCGCCCCAGAGGATTCACCCCGCCCGCTGTGGGTAGCGGGACTCGAATGGGAAGGCGAACGCGGACTCGCCGGACATTCCGACGGCGATGTGGTGGCCCACGCGGCCGCCGACGCGTTGTTTTCGGCCGCCGGGATCGGAGACCTGGGACTGCACTTCGGAACGGACCGGCCGGAATATGCCGGAGCATCCGGAACGGTCCTCCTGGCTGAGGCTGCCCGGCTGGTCCGGGAAGCCGGCTTCCGGATCGGCAACGTTTCGGTGCAGCTGATCGGCAACCGGCCCAAGTTCAGTCCGCGACGGGCCGAGGCGGAGGCGGTGCTCAGCGAAGCAGCGGGAGCCCCGGTGAGTGTCTCGGCTACCACGACGGACGGACTGGGCTTCACCGGCCGCGGCGAAGGAATCGCCGCCGTGGCTACCGCCGTCGTCGTTCTGGCCTGACGCCTTAACGCAGGGGAGGGCCGGAACACGGCACGCGGTAGTCTAGAGCAGTGAGCCTGAGATTCTATGACACAGCAACTGCGCGCCTCCGGGACTTCGAGCCCCTGGTTCCCGGGCACGTCAGCCTGTATTACTGCGGCGCCACTGTGCAGGGCCTGCCGCACGTTGGGCACATCCGCTCGGCTATTGCCTTCGACCAGCTGACCCGCTGGCTGCAGGCCCGCGGTTACCGTGTCACCGCCGTCCGCAACGTCACCGACATCGACGACAAGATCCTGGCGAAGGCCGCGGCTTCCGTTGGAGCTGAGCCCTCAGACGGCGTCATACCGGATGAACCCTGGTGGGCACTGGCCTACCGGTTCGAGCAGGAGTTCTCCCGGGCTTACGACGTCCTGGGCGTCCAGCGCCCCACCTACGAACCCCGCGCAACGGGCCACATCCCCGAGATGCACGCCCTGATCCGGCGGCTCATCGACGCAGGGCATGCCTACCCGGCACTTGACGACTCAGGCGATGTCTACTTCGATGTCCGTTCCTGGCCGGCGTACGGTTCGCTGACCCGCCAGGACATTGATGACATGCAGGCAGCGCCCGACGCCGACCCCCGCGGCAAGCGGGACCCGCGCGACTTCGCGCTGTGGAAGGGCCATAAGGACACCGATCCGGAGACCGCCGCCTGGGACAGCCCCTGGGGCCGCGGCCGCCCTGGGTGGCATCTGGAGTGCTCGGCCATGGTCACGAAGTACCTCGGCCCGCGCTTTGACATCCACGGCGGTGGCCTGGACCTGCGCTTCCCGCACCACGAAAACGAGATGGCCCAGTCCCAGGCGGCAGGAGACGGCTTCGCGAATTTCTGGATGCACAACGGCATGGTCACCTTCGAGGGTGAAAAGATGTCCAAGTCCATTGGCAACACGATCAGCCCGGAGCAGATGCTCGCCGAAGCCTCCCCGCGCGTCGTGCGCTATTACCTCGGTCAGGCCCACTACCGCTCCGTGCTGGACTACCGTCCGACGTCGCTTCAGGAAGCAGGGGCGGCCGTGGAGCGGATCGACGGGTTTATCGCCAAGGCAGAAGCCAAGTTCGGGGAAGTGCAGGGCAGCGCCGCTGACCTGCCGGAAGCCTTCGGAACGGCAATGGATGATGACCTGAATGTTCCCCAGGCACTCGCTGTCCTGCATGACACTGTCCGCGCCGGCAACACGGCGCTGGCGGCGGCGGACCTCGAAACCGCCCGTACGTCCCTGGCGCAGGTCCGTGCCATGACCGGGGTGCTCGGCTTGGATGCGGTCCAGGCGCCGGCCGCATCCGGTCCAGAGCACTCGGCGCTGGACGGGCTGATCCAGGACCTCCTGCGTGAGCGCGGCGAGGCGAGGGCAGCCAAGGACTGGTCACGCGCCGACGCCATCCGGGACTCCCTTGCGGCTGCCGGGATCGTGGTGGAAGACACCGCCGACGGCGCTCTTTGGTCGCTGGAACAGGGGTAGGCGTTAGCTCTCGGCTAACAGCCCCGGGGTCCGGCACACGGGTTTGGACGGCCTGCGTAGACTAGAAGTAGTGCTTTCTTCTACTTAAGGTGTATTACCCATGGCCAACCACGGACGACCCGGCGCGATTCGCAAAGCCAAAAAGGGCCCTTCCCAGGGTACCGGCGGCCTCGGCCGCAAGGCCCTCGAAGGCAAGGGACCGACGCCCAAGGCTGAAGACCGCCCCTACCACAAGGCATACAAGAGCAAGCAGCTGGCTGAACGCTCCGCCGCCAAGCACGGCGGACAGCGCTCCGGCGGCCGCAACGCGCCCGCGCGCGGAAAGGTGGCCGAGGAAGTGGTCACCGGACGCAACTCGGTGGTTGAGGCGCTGCGTGCCGGTATTCCTGCCAAGGCCCTCCACGTGGCCGTGCGGATCGACATGGACGACCGCGTCCGCGAATCCCTGAAGATGGCAGCCGAGCGCGGCCTGCCCGTCATGGAAACGCACAAGCCGGAACTGGACCGCATGACCAACGAGGCCGTGCACCAGGGCCTCGTCCTGCAGATCCCGCCGTACGAGTACGCGGACCCGACAGACCTCGCCGAGGAGACCATCCAGGCCTGGAAGAAGGGCCACATCAAGAACGCGCCGCTCTTCGTAGCCCTGGACGGCATCACCGATCCCCGGAACCTCGGAGCGATCATCCGTTCCGCGTCGGCCTTCAGTGCCCACGGCGTGATCGTTCCCGAACGCCGTTCCGTCGGCGTCACGGCCTCTGCCTGGAAGACCAGTGCAGGTGCCGCCGTCCGCGTGCCGGTTGCCCGTGCGAGCAACCTGAACAACACCCTCAAGACGTTCAAGAAGATGGGCATCTTTGTCCTGGGCCTGGACGGCGACGGCGATGTTTCCCTTCCCGACCTGGCGCTGGCCAAGGAACCGGTCTGCATTGTGGTCGGGTCCGAAGGCAAGGGCCTGTCCCGCCTGGTCCGTGAAAACTGCGACCAGATTGTCTCCATACCGATCGACTCCGCCATGGAATCCCTGAACGCCTCCATGGCAGTCGGGATTACCCTTTACGAAATTTCACGGCAGCGCTCCGCCTAAGTCCTACGGAGCGACGGAGAGGCAACATGGCACACGTCGTTACTGATGGAAAGCAGATTCCCTCTGGACGGGTCTCCAAGGCCTTCCCCCTGGGAATCCATGAAAGCGTTGCCGGCGTCCCGGACGTTCCGGGTGCCGTCAACGTTTCGGTGTACGCACCGGGCTTGGAATCCGTGGATATCTGGTACGAGACGGTGCCGGGGGGATGGGTGTCCAGCCGGCTGGACAGCAAGTCTGCCGGAATCCACCACGGCCGGGCGGAGGGATTCACCCCCGGGATCCGCTACGGGTTCTGGGGCGGTGGAGAACCTCTCCCTGCCGCGCCCGGTGAGTTCCAGCTCCTGCTGGACCCCTACGGACGCGGCATCGACACGAAGCAGGACGCAGACGGCCGTCCGCTGTACTTTTCCGTAGCCACGAACTCCGGCTTCGACTGGGAAGGCGACGGACAGCTGCACACGCCGTGGCGGGACAGCGTGATTTACGAGGCGCACGTCCGCGGCCAGACGATGCTCAACCCGGCGCTGCCGGAGGAACTGCGCGGCACCTACGCGGGCATGGGGCATCCCGCCACGATCCAATACCTGCTGGACCTCGGAATCACCGCCGTCGAGCTGCTGCCCGTGCACTTCCACATCGACGAGCTGCACCTGCGGGAACTGGGCCTGACGAACTACTGGGGCTACAACACCCTGGGCTACTTCGCCCCGCACACCGGCTATGCCACGGCGATCGCGCAGGCTGCCGGGCCGCAGGCTGTCCAAGACGAGTTCAAGACCATGGTGAAGGCCCTGCATGCAGCGGGCCTGGAAGTTCTCCTCGACGTCGTCTACAACCACACGGCCGAGGGCGGTCCGGACGAGCCGGCCCTCTGCTGGCGCGGACTTGGCGACAAGGTCTATTACCGCCACGATGCCGAAGGCCGCTACCTGGACACCACCGGCTGCGGCAATACCCTGGACTTCAGCGAACCGCGGGTCGTCCAAATGACGCTCGACTCGCTGCGTCACTGGGTTCGCGAGTACCACGTGGACGGATTCCGCTTCGACCTGGCGCCGACGATGGCCCGGGATGAGGAAAACAGGTTTGACCGTCGGCATCCGCTGCTGGTGGCACTCGCGGCCGATCCCGTGATGCAGGACATCAAGCTCATCGCCGAGCCGTGGGACCTGGGTCCGGACGGCTGGCAAACCGGGAACTTCCCGCCCGGATGGGCCGACTGGAACGACCACTTCCGTGACACCGTCCGGGATTTCTGGCTGGAGGACCAGGCGGCCCTGGCGGCCGGGAAACCCGCCGGATCGCTGGCACGCCTGGGCGGGGCCCTTGCCGGGTCCGCCGACCTGTTCGCCCGTTCGGACCGGACCCCGCTCTCCTCGGTCAACCTCGTCACGGCCCATGACGGATTCACGAT
This sequence comes from Arthrobacter sp. 7Tela_A1, assembly GCF_049311065.1. Lineage (NCBI taxonomy): Bacteria > Bacillati > Actinomycetota > Actinomycetes > Micrococcales > Micrococcaceae > Arthrobacter > Arthrobacter sp. 7Tela_A1. The sequence continues at coordinate 73,075 of NZ_JAXIOO010000015.1, forward strand.
GGCCGACCTCACCGCCTACGACCACAAGCACAACTACGCCAACGGCGAGGACAACCGGGACGGATCAAACCACAACCGCAGCTGGAACCACGGCTGCGAGGGCCCGGCCGACGACCCTCAGATCCAGGAACACAGGGCGCAGACGGCCAGAAACCTCATGGCTACCCTGCTCTTTTCCCTCGGAGTTCCCATGATCACGGCCGGCGACGAGCTTGGACGTTCCCAGCACGGGAACAACAACACCTATTGCCAGGACAACGAGACCGCGTGGCTCTCCTGGAACCAGGGCGAGGACGCCCGCCGGATGTTAGACGCCACGGCACGGCTGCTGCGGCTGCGCCGGGAATTCCTGGCCCGGCAGCCCTATGCCTTCCCCGACGATGCCCGTGCTGCGCAGCTGCTCTGGTTCAGCGCCGAGGGGGAGCCGATGTCAGACGCTGCCTGGCACGATCCATCCTGCCGCGTGCTGCAGCTGCTGCTCGGATCCGAGCGGGGCGAACGTGTCGGACTGGTGGTTATCAACGGACAGTCGGAACCAATCGACGTCGTCCTGCCGGACATGGAAACGCTGCGCGCCAGCGGAGTTGCGGCGGCCAACGAGGGACAGTTCTACGACCTGCTGCTCGCCACCTCGGATCCGGAAGGGCGGCGCAGGGGCGCCCGCCTGGCGGGCGGCGAGAAGGACCGTGTCGCTGCCAATTCCATCAGCGTCTACCGCCTCTGACGCCCCGCCGGCAGAGTCACGCGTTCGCGACCAGTCCCAGCTCCGCCTTTGACGCCAGCCCGGAGTGTTGGGGCAGGACACGCACGGTGTAGCCGAACGAACCCGCCACCTCAATGTGCAGTGTCCCTGAATAGAGGTACCGGCCCGAGCCGAGATCCTCGGCGACCTGCAGGTCCAGGAACTGGTGATCACTGAGTTTGTCCGTGCTGGAGACCTTGCCGTACGCGGCCTCCACCACCACATCCGTGGGCTTGAGCGAGCCGAGGCTGACGTAGGCCTGCACGGTGAGGCTGTCACCGATCTGAGGTGCGTCGGAAATGCCGATCGAATCCACGTGCTCCACGGAAACGCCGGACCAGCCGTCCCGGACCTTCAGGATCCACGCCGCGAGTTCCTTTGCAGCCTGATACTGATTCGCTGCCGCTGAGCGGCCGGAGTCGCAGGCCGGCCGGTACAGCCGGTTCACATAGTCCTTCAGCATCCGCGAGGCAGACACCTGCGGCCCGAGTTCAGCCAGCGTGTGCTTGACCATTTCCAGCCACTCGCGCGGCAGGGAGTCCGCCGGAGCGTCCGACGGCCCGGCGGCACCGGCGTCGCCCGGAGGCTCCTGTCCATAGAACAGGGGAGCGACGGTGTTTTCCAGGAGGTCGTACAGGGCCGAAGCCTCGATGTCGTCCCGTTGGTCCGCGGTGTAGAGCTCGCGGGTGTGCGTCCCTTCCCGCGGGTTGGCTGAGGGGATCGCCCATCCGTTGTCGCCGTCGTACATTTCGTCCCACCAGCCGTCCATGATGGACACGTTCAGGCCGCCGTTGATGGCGGACTTCATGCCGGAGGTCCCTGAGGCTTCGAGCGGACGGATTGGATTGTTCAGCCAGACATCGCAGCCCGGGAACAGTGTCCGCGCCATGGCGATGTCGTAGTTCGGCAGGAAGACGATCCTGTGGCGCAGCTCCGGGTCGTCGGTGAACTGCACCAGGTCCTGGATCATCCGCTTTCCCTGCTCGTCCGCCGGGTGCGACTTGCCGGCAACGACGATTTGCACGGGATGGGTCGGGTGCAGGAGCAGGGCCTTGAGCCGGGCCGGATCGCGCAGCATCAGGGTGAGGCGCTTGTAGGTGGGAACCCGGCGTGCAAACCCGATGGTGAGGATGTCCGGATCGAGTACCTCGTCGGTCCAGCCCAGCTGGGCGTCGGCGGCGCCTCGCTTGCGCCATGCCGCGCGGACACGGCCGCGGACGTCCTCGATCAGATTGCTGCGCAGCCGGCGCCGCAGGTCCCAGAGGTCCTGGTCGGGGACTTCATAGGCGCGTGCCCAGTCCCGGTCGTGGACGGAAGCGATGCCGAACTGCTGCATGGCCAGTTCGGTGAGCTGCGGGTCGACCCAAGTGGGCACGTGCACGCCGTTCGTCACGGAGGTAATGGGAACTTCCGAGGCATCGAAGCCGGGCCACAGCCCGGAGAACATCTGGCGGGAGACTTCGCCGTGGAGTTTCGCCACGCCGTTGGCCCGCTGCGCCAGGCGCAGTCCCATGACGGCCATGTTGAACTTGCTGGAATCTCCGCCCTCGTAGTCCTCTGCCCCCAGGGCGAGCACTTTGTCCGTCGGGACCGACTGTGCGAGGCCGGCACTGAGGAAGTGCCGCACCTCCGCCTGGTCAAAGCGGTCGATGCCGGCGGGAACGGGGGTGTGGGTGGTGAAGACGGTGGACGCACGGGTGACAGTGAGGGCTTCCTCCCAGCCCATTCCGGTATCCATCAGCTCCCGGATGCGCTCCACGCCGAGGAAACCGGCATGGCCTTCGTTGGTGTGGTAGACCTCCGGAGAAGGTGCCCCCGTCAGGCGCTCGAAGACCCGGAGCGCTTTGACGCCTCCCATGCCAAGCAGGAGTTCCTGCTGGAGGCGGTGGTCCCCGCCGCCGCCGTAGAGGCGGTCGGTGATCCCGCGGGCAGCGTCGTCGTTGCCGCGCACATCCGCGTCCAGCAGCAGCAGCGGGATGCGTCCGACGTCGGCGCGCCAAATCTGTGCCATGAGGTGCCGCCCGTTGGGCAGCGGCAGGTTGATCCGGGCAGGTGTGCCGTCTTCTTCACGCAGCAGGGTCAGGGGCAGGCCGTTGGGGTCCAGGACCGGGTAGGTTTCCTGCTGCCATCCGTCCCGGGACAGAGACTGCTTGAAGTACCCGGCCTGATACAGCAGGCCGACGCCGACCAGTGGTACGCCCAGGTCCGAGGCAGCCTTGAGGTGGTCTCCTGCGAGGATGCCGAGACCGCCGGAGTACTGCGGAAGGACGGCGCTGATGCCGTACTCGGGCGAGAAGTAGGCGATGGACCGGGGAACGTCTTCGCCCAGCGACTGGTACCAGCGCGGCGCGCTCAGGTAGTGCTCGAGTCCTTCGTCCACGGTCCGGATGCGTTCAACAAGGTCCGGATCGGCCGCGATGCGTTCCAGGGTCTGGCGGCTGACCGCGCCCAGGGCACGGATCGGGTCGTGGCCGCTGGCTTCCCAGTTCTCCGGGTCCAGGTCACGGAAGAGCTCCAGCGTGGGCTGATGCCAGCTCCAGCGCAGGTTCTTCGCCAACCTTGCCAGCGGGGCAATGTTCTCGGGGAGGACAGTACGGACGGTAAACCTTCGGATTGCCTTCACCCCAGTTACGCTAGCGCAGATCGATTCAAACGTGCTCTGTATCACGTAAAAGCAGCACTGATTAAGCCCGAATTTCCGGTTATGCCCCTCACCTGCAGGGATTCTTGTGACCCCGCTCTGACCTGTGCCGATGGATCAAAAAGTACGTGCCCTTAGCAATCTGTCCTGATTATCGCTAACGTCTAGTCTGTGACCACTTCCAGCGCGTTGCCATCTGATGTCCAGCCCGCCAAGGAACTCCGGTTTGGCCGGATTCCGATCCTCAATGTGTCTCCCGTAGTCGGCTGCGGCCGATTTCCGGCGAAGGCGGTCCCGGGGGAAGACCTCGTGATCGGGGCGACCGTCTTCCGTGAAGGCCACGACCTGGTCGGGGCGACTGCCGTGCTGTATGACGCCGCGGGCGATGAGGTGCAGCGGCACCGGATGCACCCTGTGGGGCAGGGACTTGACCGCTGGGCAGGCCAGTTGCGCCCGGAGGCCGTGGGCAGTTTCTCCTTCGCCGTTGAAGGCTGGGCAGATCTCTACGGCACCTGGCACCACAATGCCGAGGTGAAAATCGACGCCGGCGTCGACGTCGAACTGATGCTGGCTGAAGGCGCCGCACTTTTTGAGGCCGCAGCTGACGGGCGGCCCGAGGAGGACGCCCGGATACTGCGTGAAACCGCCGGCACCATGCGCGACACAGCCCAGGACCCGCGTGTCCGGCTGGAGGCCTCCGGCCGGAGCGAACTGACACAGGTGCTGGACCGCGAACCGATTCGCGACCTCGTGACCTCGTCGGACAGGTTCCCGATCAACGTTGAGCGCGAGCGTGCGGGGCGGGGCGCCTGGTACGAATTCTTCCCCCGCTCAGAAGGCGCATCCTTCGACCCCGCGACCCAGACCTGGACATCCGGAACGTTCCGGACCGCTGCCCACAGCCTGGACCGTGTGGCAGCCATGGGATTCGATGTCATCTACCTGCCCCCGATCCATCCGATCGGCACGACACACCGGAAGGGCCCGAACAACACCCTGGTAGCAGGAGAGCAGGACCCCGGTTCGCCGTGGGCCATCGGCGCACCGGAAGGCGGCCATGACGCGATTCACCCTGATCTGGGCACCTTCGAGGACTTCGACCACTTCGTTGACGCTGCCGGGCGCCGGGGCCTGGACGTAGCGATCGACCTGGCGCTGCAGGCCTCACCGGACCATCCGTGGGTGAAGGAACACCCGGAATGGTTCACCACCCGCATCGACGGGACGATCGCCTATGCGGAAAACCCGCCGAAAAAATACCAGGACATCTATCCGCTGAACTTCGACAACGACTACGAAGGCCTGTCCCGCGAGATCCTGCGGATCGTGCGGATGTGGATCAGCCACGGCGTCAAGATCTTCCGGGTGGACAACCCGCACACCAAGCCGCTGCGGTTCTGGGAATGGCTGATCGCCACCGTCAACGAGGAGGATCCCGACGTCGTCTTCCTGGCTGAGGCCTTCACCCGCCCGCCCATGATGCACGCACTGGGAATGGCCGGTTTCCAGCAGTCCTACACGTACTTCACCTGGCGCAATACCAGGACCGAGATCGAGGAATACTTCCACGAGGTCTCACGTGAGACCGCCGCGTTCTTCCGTCCGAACTTCTTCGTGAACACCCCGGACATCCTGACGGAGTTCCTCCAGTACGGCGGCCCGCCCGCATTCAAGATCCGTGCGGTGCTGGCCTCCACGGCCAGCCCGCTCTGGGGGATGTACGCAGGGTTTGAGCTGTACGAGCATGTTGCCCGCCCCGGTGCCGAGGAGTACCTGGACAACGAGAAGTTCGAGTTCAAGCAGCGCGACTTCGCCCTTGCCGAGGCCCAGGACCGCAGCCTTGCCCCGTACATCACCCGGCTCAACCAGATCCGCCGTTCGCACCCATCGCTTGGCGACCTCCAGAACCTGACCGTGCACTCCAGCACTGACGAAGCCACGGTGGTCTACTCCAAGCACAAGCAGGAACGGCTATCCGACCCGAGAAGTAAGGACACACTGATCATCGTTGTGAACACCGATCCGCACAGTGCACGGGAGTGCACTGTGACGCTGGATCTCGACGCCCTGCACCTGGACCCGGAGGACTTCAACGAGGACGGGACTTTCTGGGTGGACGACCTGATCAGTGGACAAAGCTGGCGCTGGGGACAGTACAACTATGTGCGGCTTGATGCGCACTACGAACCCGCGCACATCCTCTCGGTTCGGAGGGCAAAGTAGTGGTAAATCCATTCCAGCTGCATGCACCCGGCCTCACCAACGACCCGAACTGGTACCGCAAGGCGGTTTTCTACGAAGTCCTGGTACGCGGTTTTCGTGATTCGAACGGAGACGGCAACGGTGACTTCACCGGATTGATCTCCCAGCTCGACTACCTCCAGTGGCTCGGCGTCGATTGCCTGTGGCTGCCCCCGTTCTTCAAATCTCCGCTGCGCGACGGCGGATACGATATCTCCGACTACTACGACGTGCTGAGCGAGTTCGGCACCATCAGCGACTTCAAGCGACTGGTGGCCGAAGCCCACGCCCGCGGCCTGCGCGTCATCATCGACCTTCCGCTGAACCACACCTCGGACAAGCACCCCTGGTTCGAAGAGTCCCGCAATGACCCGGAAGGCCCCTACGGCGACTTCTACGTCTGGTCCGACACCGACCAGAAATACGAAGATGCCCGCATCATCTTCGTGGACACGGAGGAATCGAACTGGGCCTTCGACCCGGTACGCCGCCAGTTCTACTGGCACCGGTTCTTCAGCCACCAGCCGGACCTGAACTTCGAGAACCCCAAAGTCGTCGAGGCGGTGTTCGACGTCGTCCGTTTCTGGCTGGACCAGGGAATCGACGGCTTCCGCGCGGACGCCATCCCCTATCTCTTTGAAGAAGACGGCACCAACTGCGAGAACCTGCCGGCAACCCACCGGTTCCTCAAGGATCTGCGCACCATGGTGGACGAAAACTACCCCGGCCGGGTCATCGTGGCCGAAGCCAACCAGATGCCACATGAGGTCGTGGAGTACTTCGGCGACGAGACCGGGCCGGAATGCCACATGTGCTTCCATTTCCCGATCATGCCCCGCCTGTTCTACGCGCTCCGGGACCAGAAGGCCGCACCGATTGTGCAGACCATGGAAGAAACCCCGGAAATCCCGCAGGGCGGCCAGTGGGGAACGTTCCTGCGCAACCATGACGAGCTGACCCTTGAAATGGTCACCAACGAGGAACGCCAGGCCATGCTGGGCTGGTACGCGCCGGACTCCCGGATGCGGGCCAACATCGGCATCCGGCGCCGGCTGGCGCCGCTGCTGGATAACTCGCGCTCCGAGATCGAGCTCATCCATGCCCTGCTGCTCTCGCTTCCGGGCAGCCCGTTCCTTTATTACGGGGACGAGATCGGGATGGGCGACAACATCTGGCTCGAGGACCGGGACTCTTCCCGCACCCCCATGCAGTGGAACCCCGACCGTAACGCGGGATTCTCCACTGCAGACCCGGGCAAGGTCTACCTGCCAGTGGTGCAGTCGCTCGTCTACCACTACAACCACGTGAACGTTGAAGCGCAGCTTGCCAGCTCTTCGTCGCTGCTGCACTGGATGCGCCAGATGATCATGGTCCGGCGGGTCCACCCTTCGTTCGGCCTGGGGTCCTACCGGAACGTACCGACCGACAGCGAAGCGGTCCTGGCTTTCCTCCGCGAACTGCCGGAGGACAACCCCGAGGGCGAAGCGGGGGAGACGATGTTCTGCATCTTCAACCTCTCCCAGCACCCGGTGGCGGCAACGGTCCAGCTGCCGGAGTTCGCGGGCAGGGGACTGCGGGATGCTTTCGGCGGCACCCCCTTCCCCACCTTCAGCGAGGACGGCGTGCTCACGCTCACGCTCGGAAGCCATGACTTCTTCTGGCTCCGGCTGCGCTCCGCGAAGTCCAACACCAGCTCCCCGCAGACCGAAGCTATTCCGCTCATCGTCGCCTCGGAGGCCGCATCTAAATGACAGAGACCATTCCGACCCTGCCCGAACTCCTCACTGCCTGGCTGCCCCGGCAGCGATGGTTCCCGGCCAAGGGACGGGATGTGACCCTCAAACGCGTCGGCGGCATCGAACTGGAGGATCCCGCGGGACTCGTTGAACTCCAGGTGCACTTCGTTGCCGTGGAGTCCGGGCGGCGGGTCGACGTCATCAGCGTTCCCGTCACCATGAGGACCGAGCCGGACCCCGAACTGGAAGCTGCGCTGCTCGGGCCGGTTGAACAAGCCGGCACCGGACGGCAGTGGCTCTATGACGGGACAGCGGACCCGGTTTTCGTCACGGCCTGGCTCGAGACGATGCGCTCGCAGGCAAGTTCGCTGGACGGGCGCACCCACGGCTACGCAATGGGCGGCTTCGCGGACTGGGACGCGTTCACCGAGCCGCTGTCCATTCACGTGCTCAAGGGAGAGCAGTCCAACACCTCGGTCATCGCCGCGACGCCGCAGGCGCCTGTCATCGTGAAGTTCTACCGGGTACTGGCCGCCGGTGAGAGCCCGGACGTCCTCGTCAGCGCCAAGCTCACCGAAGGCGGTTCGCACGATGTCCCGGCAACCCTGGGATGGCTCACCGGAAGCTGGATGGACGTGTACGACGCCGACTCCGCTGCCTGGACGACCGGAGACGTGAGCGTCCTGCGGGAATTTATCCCCAAGAGCGAAGATGCGTGGCGGACGGCGTCCTCCGCGGCCGTTGCGGGACGGGATTTTACGGCCGAGGCCGAAGAACTTGGGGCCGTCACCGGCCGGATCCACTCACAGCTCGACGCGGCGTTCGGAGCAAGGAAGCCGACGCCGGCAGAAAGAGCGGAGTTCCTTGCTTCCCTGACCCGCCGGATCCGCTGGGAATGGGATGAAGCAGAAAGCTACGTCGGGCCCTACGGTGCCACCTTGGAGCGCCTCTTGGCGACCCTGGCGGACTTGGAAACGCTGCCGAACCTCCAGCGCATTCATGCCGATTACCATCTGGGACAGGTGCTGCACTCGGCGGAGCGCGGCTGGACGGTGCTGGACTTCGAAGGCGAGCCGCTGCGCCCGGCGGCTGAACGAAGCGTCCCTGACGTTGTCCTGCGCGACGTCGTCGGAATGCTGCGGTCCATTGACTACGCCGCCGCGGTGGCGGTGATCGGAAGCACCGGTTCCGGCCCCGAAGACTCGACCGGTCAGTCCGGCCGCCGCGCCAAGGCCGCTCGGTGGGCGCAGGCTGCTTCCGACGCTTTCCTCCGTGGCTACGAGAAAGAGACAGGAACAGCAGTCCAAAAGTCGGATCCGCTTTTCCTTGCCCTGTGGCTGGACAAAGCCCTGTACGAAGTTGTCTACGAGATCCGCAACCGCCCGGCATGGATTGAGGTGCCGGCCACGGCAGCCCGCAACGTGCTGGAAGAACTCCAGTTGGAGCAGGATCAGACGAAAGGCCAGGAAGAGAGCCCCGTGAACACGACACACAACCCTGAACCCGAAAAGCCTGCTGCCGGGGAACCTGCTCTGCCGGCGGCTCCTGCGCCTGCTGAGCCCGCACTTCCGGCCGTGCCCGACAACGCAGCCGGCACGGCTCTCTCCGAAGGACCGGGTGGGACAGAAGCGGAACTTCCCGCCGTTCCAGATGCCGCCGCAGCCGGGAACGATGCGGCAGCCAAGGCGCCGCTGCCCGTCTCGGAGGACGTGCTGGCCGCGGTCTCTCACGGAAGCTATTACCAGCCCCATGCAGTGCTCGGCGCCCATCTTGACGACCGCGGCACGGTAACCATCCGCACCCTGCGGCCGCTGGCCCGGGAAGTCACGGCGGTGACGCCGGACGGGCGCGTGCCGCTGCACCACGAGTACACCGGGATCTGGGCGGGAACCCTGCCCGCCCCCGCCCCCGGCCAGGTTCCCGATTACCGGTTGGAGGTCGGATATGAAGGACTGCCCGCCACGACGGTGGATGATCCGTACCGTTTCCTGCCCAGCCTCGGGGAAATGGACCTTCACCTCATCGGCGAAGGCCGGCATGAGAAGCTTTGGACGGTCCTTGGCGCCAATCCGCATCATTACAGCTCTGTTTTGGGTGAGGTCCGCGGCGTCAGTTTCGCCGTCTGGGCTCCGAATGCGCAGGCAGTCCGGGTGGAAGGTGACTTCAACGGCTGGGACGGGCGGATCCACGCGATGCGTTCACTTGGCAGCACAGGAGTCTGGGAGATCTTTATCCCGGACGTGGAACCGGGGTCGCGCTACAAGTACGAGATCCTCGGCAAGGACGGGATCTGGCGGGAGAAAGCCGATCCCATGGCCAAGGGGACCGAAGCCCCTCCGCTGACCGGATCGCGGGTTGTCGAATCGACCTACCGCTTCGAAGACCAGGCCTGGATGGAGGCCCGCGCCCAGCGGGATCCGCACAACTCCCCGATGAGCGTCTACGAAGTCCACCTGGGCTCCTGGCGCCTGGGACTGGACTACCGCGAACTGGCAACCCAGTTGGCGGAGTATGTCAGCTGGCAGGGATTCACCCATGTCGAGTTCATGCCGGTGGCCGAACACCCCTTCGGCGGTTCCTGGGGTTACCAGATCACCAGCTACTTCGCACCAACGTCCCGCTTCGGGCATCCGGACGATTTCCGTTACCTGGTCGACACGCTGCACCAGGCCGGGATCGGCGTTATCCTCGACTGGGTTCCGGGGCATTTCCCCAAGGATTCGTGGGCTTTGGCGAACTTTGACGGACAGCCGCTCTACGAACACCCCGACCCGATGCGCGGTGAACAGCCGGACTGGGGCACGCTCATCTTCGACTACGGCCGCAACGAAGTACGGAACTTCCTCGTGGCCAACGCGATTTACTGGCTTGAGGAATTCCACATCGACGGGCTTCGGGTCGACGCCGTCGCCTCCATGCTGTACCTCGACTACTCGCGTCCGGCAGACCAGTGGCGGCCCAATGCATTCGGCGGCCGGGAAAACCTGGAAGCCATTTCGTTCCTGCAGGAAGTCAACGCCACCGCTTACCGCCGGGTGCCGGGAATCGTCATGGTCGCGGAGGAGTCGACGGCGTTCCCGGGTGTCACCGCCCCGACAAGCACAGGCGGACTCGGCTTCGGCCTGAAATGGAACATGGGGTGGATGAACGACACCCTGGAGTACATGTCGGAAGACCCGATCAACCGCATGTACCACCACGCCAAGCTCACCTTCTCCCTGGTCTACGCCTTTACCGAGAACTTCCTCCTGCCCATCAGCCATGACGAAGTCGTGCACGGCAAGGGTTCGCTGCTCCGCAAGATGCCGGGGGACCGGTGGCAGCAGCTCGCCAACGTCCGCGCCTACCTGGCGTTCCAGTGGGCGCACCCGGGCAAGCAGCTCATCTTCATGGGGACTGAGTTTGGCCAGGAAGCCGAATGGTCTGAGCAGTACGGACTGGACTGGTACCTGACCGAAACGCCGCAGCACCGCGGGGTCCAGCTGCTGGTCAAGGAGCTGAACGGGATCTACCAGCAGACACCTGCACTGTACGACCGGGACAACGAACCGGCCGGGTTCCAGTGGATCAACGAGAACGACGGCGCGCGCAACGTCCTCTCCTTCATCCGGTGGGACCATCAGGGCAACCCGCTGGTCTGCATCGCGAATTTCTCCGGGAACCCGCATGAAGGCTTTCGTGTGGGGCTGCCCTGGGCGGGTGAGTGGGAGGAACGGCTCAACACGGATGCAGCCGACTTCGGCGGCTCGGGTGTCGGGAACATGGGGATGGTTACCGCGACTGAAGGAGCCTACGAAGGGCAGCCGGCTTCGGCGGAACTCCGGCTACCGCCGCTGGGCGTCCTCTACCTGACACCCCGCGCCTAGCGGTATTCGAGGGGCGGAACAGCCGCCGGCGACGGCGGGTTCGGACGGGGGTCCGAGCCCGCCAAAACCGTGCTATAGTTGATATCCGCGCAGAACGAGAGATCGGGAAGCGCGCCGCAGGGCCAACAAGCCGGTTTGACACCGACGGACCAGCGGTACTAGGATAGAAAAGTTGCTCCGGAGCGACGGAGAGCACAAAATTCCACGGAATATCTGCTCTCCCGGTGCCGGAAGTACCTGTTGTTTGAGAACTCAATAGTGTGCCAAGTTTATTGATACCAATTATTTTGATTGGTTGAACTGGCTGTTCGGCCCACCCCGTGGGCTG
>NZ_JAXIOO010000016.1:0-73285 GCF_049311065.1 Arthrobacter sp. 7Tela_A1
GGTCGGCGTGACGGGGACGGGGTCCTGCCCGCCTTCACCGAAGTGCTCGTTGTAGTGGCTGATCTGGACCCAGGTGATGCTGGCGCCAGCCGGTACGCTGAAGGCATCCCACGGGATGAATGAATCTCCGATCCATGCGCCGCCGGGCTGATTGTTGTACGGGTCGAACTGGATGCCAGCGGAGCCCTCGGTGCCGTCGGGGTTGGTCCATCGGATATTCACGTGCCCATGCGCCTGAAAAGTGTCGCCGGCGGGCAGCTGGATGCCCTGCCCGGTGACTTGATACGGCGTCGCGGCGTCGCTGGTGCCGGTGAGAGCCGGGCCGGGATCCAGGCCGGGCTCGGCGGCGGCAGTTGCCCCGCCAACCATCACGGCGGCGATGGCGGCGGTGGCGGTGATCTTGCGGAGCTTCATTGCCTTCCTTCCAGATTCAGTTTTGGACAAGCCAAAGGCGGCAACCAGACCCCCATCTGATTGCCGCCCCTAGTCGTCATTCGCGTTCGGCTTCTTCTTTGACACCGAATGCAAGCCGGCTGTCCTTGCCAGGACCGTCCGGCTGGTCTTGCCGGGGAGCGGAGGGAAGACCGCTCGAGTTGCGGCACGTCCTATACGTGCGTATCGCGGCGCTTACCTCGGCTCCCATAGAGGGCGGCTTCGGCGGCGATTTCTCGTCAACCACCTCTAGGCTAGCCGCACACTTCTGCCCCGTTTTCGGTGCGTTACCGCGGCCGGGGCACCTTTATAGCCGAATGTCCTAGTCATCCGCGGGCTCTCCACGTGAGGCTGAACCGGAGCGGTGACGGACTTCTCAGATCCCTTCGCGCAGGCAAGAACTGGATCCCGCGGGACAGGCTGCCGTCCACCAGCACATTCGCACCGGTCATCCGGGAGCAGCTCCCGCTTTTCGTTGGCGTTGGGCTCGGTGGCGGGGCCGTCCTTCCCACCGTCTGTTACTGCTGTGAACGGATGCGACCACTCCAGTAACAGCTGTCCCGAAAGGTGGGAAGGGCGGGCGCCGTAGTCGCGTGCGGCAGATATCAGGATTCGGGAGTAGCCGCGGTGACAGATTCGATAACCCGCTGGAAGGCTGGGCTGACCCGGACCACCAACGTGCCGGCAAGCTCTCTCCAGCCGAGGCGATGCGCGTCCGCACCGGAGTGGTCAACGTTTTCCGGGGGTTTCCCCGCTTCGATCCGGACCTCCCCCTGGGTCTGCTGGCCGAGGACTGGCCGCGGCGGCCGCTCGGGAGGCCTTTGCGGAGCTTTACGACGGCGTGACTGAAGATGCGATCGAATACGTCCGTTCCGTCGTCGGACAGCATTCCCCTGCACACGTGAAGGATGTCTCCATCCGCAGGCTGTGACTGGACTGGCCCCACTCCGACGGGTCGGCCGTATGCTTCCGGTCATGACCGTATCGATTTCCCACACGACCTTCGACAGCCTCGATGCATACGCCCAGTCGAAATTCTGGGCCCGGGTGCTCGACTTCCGCGAAGACCCCGCTGACCCCAACCAGCCCGGCGACGACGAGTGCATGATCTACTCCCCCGACGGCACCCATCGGCTGCTTTTCATCTCGGTGCCGGACAGCAAACAGCGCAAGAACCGCGTGCATCTGGACCTGCAGGCGTCGGAGCCTGGCGGGCGTGACCGGGAGCTCCAGCGTCTCCTGACCCTCGGCGCCACACAGGTGGATGACCAGCGGCGGCCGGACGGAACGGGCTGGGTGGTTCTCGCGGACCCCGAAGGCAACGAGTTCTGCATCCTGCGCAGCGAGGCGGAGCGAACCTCCTGACGCTCGCCTAGAACTGGATCCCGCGGGACAGGCCGCCGTCCACCAGCACATTCGCACCGGTCATCCGCGAGGCACGGGGGCTGGAGACGAAAACGACGACGTCGGCCACCTCCTGCGGCGTGCCCATCCGGCCGGTCGGGTTCAGGGCCAGGGACTCCGTGAACATCTCCGGAGCCCCCGCTTCCAGGCCCTGCCAGACGCCGCCGTCGAAATAGGTGTTGCCGGGCGAGACGGTATTGGCGCGGATACCGGTGCCGGCCAGCTGGAACGCGAGCCCGGCCATGTACCCAATCAGTGCGGACTTCACCGTGCCATAGGGCCCGGACGCGAAGTCCACCTCCCGGCCGGAAACACTGGAGATCGCGACCAGCGACGGCGACTCGCTGCGGCCAACATGCGCAATGGCCGCCTTCATCAGCCGGACCGTGCCCATGAGGTCCACCCGCAGGCTCGCCTCCCAGGACTCCGGCGTGTCCGGGATGGCCAGCGCGCTGACGTTGCTCACCACGGCGTCCAGTCCGCCGAAGCGGCTGGCGACGTCGTCCACCCAGGTGGCCACGGCGTCGCCGTCGCCCACGTCCAGGACGGCGCCTTCCACCTTGACCCCGCTGCCCGTCAGGGCTGCCTCGGTCGCAGCGATCTCCGCAGCGTCCCGAGCGCAGAAGGCAACGTTCGCACCTTCCGCGGCGAAAGCCTCAACGATGGCCCGCCCGATCCCCCGCGTTCCGCCGGTGACCAGTGCCGTTTTGCCGCTCAACTGCAGATCCATGACTGCTCCTGGTTTTAGAGAATTTCTGCGCTGCGCCGGCGCAGGTCGGCGTGCAGGCCGTCGTAGGCGTCGGCCCTGGGGAAGAGCGATTTCCGCGCCTTGACCACCACGGAATAGTTCGCATCAACGGCATTGGCGATTGGTGCCTGCGCAGTTTGGGTGAGCAGCTGGTAGGCGTCCATCTGGTGCAGGCCGAACAGCTCGCCGAACCAGCGCACCATCTCCACCTGCCCGATCCGCCAGGAATCTTCCATGGGACGGGAGGACCCCACAGCCATCCACTCACCGTCGGTCTCCAGCCGCGGCCAGGCCGGGGCGCCGCCCTTGATCAGCTCCACCAGGATCGTGGAGTGCATGGCACCTTCGACGGCGGTGCCGCACGCCTCGCCCTCGCCCTGCCGGTAGTGGCCGTCGCCAATGGAGAACAGGGCGCCGGGCTGGTTCACGCCGAGGTACACCGTGGTTCCGGCCTTGACCTCCGGGGCGTCCATGTTCCCGCCGAAGCGTTCGGGAACCAGGGAGGAGCGCACCTCGCCGCCGGGCGGGGCCACTCCGACGGTGCCAAGCATGGGTTCCAGCGGCAGGGCGACCTCGAAGTCTCCGAACCTGGCCTGAAAACCCACAGTGGAACGGGTGGAGTCCACGTGGTAAATCCAGGTGGTGTCCGGCAGCGGATCCTGCAGGAACGCAGTGCGGTCGGTACTGGTGAGCCCGCCGAAGAACGGGATGGTGGCAGAGGCGCCGTAGCTGCGGGCCGGGGTCAGCTCCACGATGTGCAGGGCCAGGGTGTCCCCGGGCTCGGCGCCCTCCACGTAGAAAGGGCCGGTCTGCGGGTTCACGAAGTTCAGGTTGACCTTCTCACTGGACAAGTCCTCCACAGAGGTCAGGGCATTGTTGAACGCGTCCTCCGACCAGAGTTTCAGCGCAGTGCCCGGCTTGATCCGCATCACCGGCCCGGCACCGCCGAAAGTGTAAACCAGCTGGTCCGGCCGGGGGCGGTATTCGACGATGTCCATGCGCCGGGAGCCTAGCCGAGGTTTGCGCTTCTGGATACAGCTGGGCTGGAACACGGAATGGCAATGAAGCCTGTGCTGGTTGTGACTCCTGAGACCAGAGTTGCTGGTTCGCCCATTAAGCGCTCTTTTCGCACCAAAACCATTGACATGCTTAGGCGCCCTCCGCAAATGTGGGCAGCACCTCGTGCGCGGTAAGAGGTGAACGCGAAGCCAGAACGGGATGCCAAGTCGCCGGGAAAGCTCCCGGCCAAGCCAGCTGTCATCGTCGACAGCGCGGAAGGACAGCACGTGAGCAGAGGACGCAGTAGCACCGCACGGACCCGTCGGATGGGCGCCGGACTGGCAGCAGCCGCCATGGTGCTGGCCGGATGCGGCGGGGGCGGCGACGTCGGAACCGCCGAAACCGAGTCCGTAAACCCGGGCATGGCAGACGGGGCGAGCGGAGAAGTCAAGCTCTGCGGGCACAAGGACGCCAGCGGCATCAACCGCGGAACCGTAGCGGAGTTCACCAAGCAGAACCCTGGCATCCAGGCCGAATACGTGGAGATTGGCGCCAACTCGGACCAGTCACGTACCCAGATGGTGCAGCGCCTGGAAGGAGAGTCCACGGAGTGCGACCTCTTCCTCATGGATGTCACCTGGGTCAGTGAGTTCGCCAGCCAGGGCTGGGTCATGGACCAGACGGAACTGGTGAGCGGCTACGAGGAAGGGACCATCCCCTCCACCCTGGAGACCGCCCTGTTTGAGGACAAGTACTGGGCGGCCCCTTTCTATACCAACGCCAGCCTCATCTACTACATGCCGGAGAAGGTCAGCGCCCCGGAGTCCTGGCAGCAGCTCTACGAGGAGGCAGGCGCCGCTCCGGAAAACGCGTACGTCTACCAGGCCCAGCAGTATGAGGGCCTGACGGTGAACTTCCTCGAACTGCTCTACAGTGCCGGCGGCGAAGTCCTGGACGAGGACGGCAACGTCACCGTCGATTCGCCGGAAACCCGGGAGGTGCTGGAGTTCATGGCACAGGGCCTCGAAGACGGAGCAGCCCCGCGGTCCGTCCTTACCTATGATGAGGACGCCACCCGCCTGGCCTTTGAGAGCGGAGACTACGGCTACCAGCGCAACTGGCCGCACGTGTACCGCCTGCTGAACGAAAGCGCCCTCGCCGGGACCTTCGAGGTCGCTCCGCTGCCCGCCTTCGGCGAGGACGGCACCCCCAGCGGCGTCCTCGGCGGCTGGAACCTCGCGATCAACGCCTTCTCCGACAATCCGGAAGCCGCCGTCGCCCTCATCAATTTCGCCACCAACCCCGACTGGCAGAAGCGGGTCGCCGCGGACTATTCGCAGGCCCCGGTCAGTGAAGCAGCCTATGACGATCCCGCGGTGCAGGAAAAGATGCCGTTCGCACAGCAGCTGCGCGATTCGGTGGAGGGTGCCAAGCCCCGGCCGAAGTCGCCCGTGTACCCGCAGATCTCCCAGGCCATTTATGAAAACGCCTATGCGGTGATCTCCGGCGATGCGAGCGCCGACGAGGCCGTGACGCGGATGGCTGAGCAGATCAAGGCCGCCCAGGAGACGTTCTAGCCATGGCCGCCGGGACAGAGGCTGAGGCCCGGGACACCGGACCCGGCAGGAAAGCGTCCGCGAAGGGAACCGGAAAGCGCTCCTCGGGCCGGGACAACCCCTCCGGCCGGACCCAGGCGGAACGCCGCCTGGCGCGGAAGATGGTGGCACCGGCCCTGACCGTCATGGCGCTGGTGGCAGCCTTCCCGATCGCCTACGCGATCTGGCTGTCGATGAATCAGTACAGCCTGCGCCAGTCCGGGCTTTCACGGTTCGTGGGGCTGGGCAACTACATCAGTGCGCTCACCAGCGGGGAATGGTGGACGGCGATGGGCCAGACCTTCATTTTCACTGCGTTCTCGGTGAGCCTGGAGATCGTCCTGGGAATCGGCCTGGCCCTGCTGCTGAACATGGCGTTCCGCGGGAGGGCGCTGCTGCGGACGGTGGTGCTGGTTCCCTATGCGGTCCTCACCGTGGTCTCGGCCATCACCTGGCGAACCATGTTCGAACCCAACCTGGGGCTGGTCACCACCGTCCTCAATGCCCTCGGCCTGCCCGGCGGGGACGTGGTGTGGCTGGGGGAACCCGGCTACGCCATGGCCGTGATCGTGCTGGCCGATGTCTGGAAGACGGCACCGTTCGTTGCCCTGCTGGTCCTTGCCGGCCTGCAGGTCATCCCCGGGGATGTGTACGAAGCGGCCGAACTGGACGGAGCCGGGAAGTGGAAGACCTTCCTGAACATCACCCTGCCCCTGCTGAAACCGGCAATCGTGCTGGCGGCGATCTTCCGCACCCTGGACGCGCTGCGGGTCTTCGACCTGCCGTTCGTCCTCACCCGCGGCGCCAACGGCACCGAGTCCATGTCGATGCTGGCCTACCGCGAGCTGCGGGAAAACCGGCTGGTCGGCGAAGGCTCGGCCCTGTCCATCCTCACCTTCATCACGGTCATGGTGGTCTCCCTGATCTACATCCGATTCGCCGGTGGAAACATCCGCGCAGTAGCCGAGGAGAAAGAATGAGCACGGCACAGGAAACAGCCGTAGCACCATCCGCAGCACGTCCCCGTCCGGCCGGGAAGCCACGCCGGCCGCGGAACGCCGGGCCCGGGCCGTTCGTCTGGCTGGTGGTGGTCGCCGTGATGGCGTTCTCCCTGGTTCCCTTCTACTGGCTGCTCAACACGTCGCTGAAGGCCGGCAGTGCCCTCAGCTCCGGCGAACTCTTCCCCAGCACCCCCACGCTGGAGAACTACCTGACCGTCTTCCAGGACGGCGACTTCCTGCTCTCCATCCGGAACTCCGTCATCATCGCGGTGAGCGCGACTGCCATCGCCATGGTGTTCGCGTCCTTCGCCGCCTATGCCCTGGCGCGGCTGAGGATGCGGCGCAAGGCGTTCCTGCTGGCGCTGATCCTTTCGGTCACAACCTTTCCCGCCATCGCCATCGCGGCTCCGCTGTTCTCCATGTGGACCCAGATCGGGCTGTACGACACCCTGCTGGGCGTCATCATTCCGAAGCTGACCTTCGCCCTGCCCCTGGCCATCTACACCCTCACTTCCTTCTTCCGGGAGATCCCCCGTGAGCTGGAGGAGTCCGCCTACATGGACGGCGCTTCGCCCTTCCAGGCGTTCTACCGGGTGATCCTGCCGCTGGCGGTGCCGGGGCTGGCGACCACTGCCATCCTGGTTTTTATTTCCGTGTGGAACGAGTTCCTCCTGCCGGTCACCCTGACCTCCTCCCCGGAGGCGCGGCCGGTTCCGGTGGCCATCGCGTTCTTCAGCGGAACCAGCGAGTTCGACCAGCCGCTGGGCACCATCAGCGCCGCTTCGATCATCATCACGATCCCGCTGGTGATCCTGGTGCTGGTCTGCCAGAAACGGATCGTCTCCGGGCTTACCGCCGGTGCGGTCAAGGGATAAAACATCAACTGCAACACAGGAGGACAGCCCGTGAGCCACGCGCCAACCAACGGCACCCATGAACCGCCCCTGAAAGTCGGGGTGATCGGGCTCGGCTGGGCAGGCCAGCAGCACCTCGACGCTTACTCCCGTGCCCCCGGGGTGGAGGTCGTTGCGTTGGCCGGGCTCGAAGAGGACCTGCGCGGCGAGCTCCAGGAACAGCACAGCGTTCCCCATGCCGTTCCCGACTGGGAGGACCTGGTAGCCCTGGCGGAACTCGACGCCGTCAGCGTTGCGGTGCCGACTTTCCTGCACGCCCCGATCGCCGTCGCGGCCCTGGACCGCGGACTGCATGTCCTGAGCGAAAAACCGCTCGCCCGGAACGCTGTGGAAGGGCAGGACATGGTCGACGCCGCCCGCCGGGCCGGGCGGGTGCTCGACGTCGCGTTCAACCACCGCAGGCGCGGAGACATCATGACCCTGCGCGGGATCATCGAAGCCGGGGACCTGGGGCGGCCGTACTACGCGAAAGCCTCCTGGCTGCGCCGGGCCGGGATCCCCATGCTCGGCAGCTGGTTCACCAACCGGGAGATGTCCGGCGGCGGACCGCTGGTTGACCTGGGCGTCCACGTCCTGGACTACGCGCTCCATCTGCTCGGCGAACCCAAGGTCCGCTCCGTTTCCGCGGCAACCTACTCCGAACTGGGACGCCACGGCCGCGGCGGCGATGAACGCTACTCGGCCATGGCCACCCAGTCGGCGTTCGAAGTGGAGGATTTTGCCAGCGCATTCGTCCGGCTGGAAGGCGGCGGGACCCTGGTCCTGGAGGCCGGCTGGGCTGCCTACCGGGAGCAGGAGGACCTGCTGGATTTCCAGGTCTACGGCACCGAGGGCGGGGCGCGGCTGCACGCACTCGGGGCTTCCAAGAATCCGATGGCCGACCTGCGGGTGTTTGCCGAGAAGGACGGCCGGAATGCCGATTGGTCCCCCGAGGTGAAAGCCGGGGCCGGCCACCAGGCCGTCATCGATGATTTCCTGGCTGCCGTGCGGGGCGGCCCCGAGGTGTGGGGTGCCCATGACGGGTCCCTGGCACTGAGCCGGGCACGGGTCATCGATGCCTGTTACCGCTCTGCCGCCGAACAGCGGGAGGTGGATGTCTGATGCAGTCCCCTGAAACACCGGTCCGGTTTGAGGACAAGCTGCGGTTGCTGGTCTGGAACGAGGGTGTGCATGAGGCCAGCAACCAGCCGGTCTCCATGGCCGAGGACTATCCTGCCGGGATCCACGGAGCGGTGGCGGACTGCCTTGCGGCTTTCTTCCCGGGATCTGAGGTGTCCACCGCCGTCCTGGCTGATCCCGGCCACGGACTCGACGAGGAGCGGCTCGCCGCCACGGATGTCCTCCTCTGGTGGGGGCACAAAGCCCACGACGAGGTCTCCGACGAGGCGGTCGAGCGGGTGCACCGGCATGTCCTGGGCGGCATGGGCCTGATCGTCCTGCACTCGGGGCATTTCTCGAAGATCTTCACCAAGCTAATGGGCACCACCTGCTCGCTTCAGTGGCGGAACGACGGCGAACGCGAGCTGGTCTGGACCGTCAAACCTTCCCATCCCATCGCGGATGGTGTCCCCAACCCGCTTCACCTCGAGCGCAGCGAAATGTACGGGGAGCTCTTCGACGTTCCCGAGCCGGACGACCTGGTGTTCATCAGCAACTTCGAGGGCGGCGAGGTTTTCCGCTCAGGCCTGACCTTCACCCGCGGCCACGGCCGGATCTTCTACTTCAGCCCCGGCGACCAGGACTATCCGATCTACCATCACCCCGGCATCCAGCGGGTCATCGCCAACGCCGTCCGCTGGGCCGCGCAGCCTGAACGGGAGCGCGCCCAGCCGGAAGTCGGGAACCCCCGGCGGCGCTGGGCCTAAGCCCCACACCGGCATTACCCCCTCCACATCACCTCCTACAGGAGCTCCCATGGCCTACGTTCCCCGCAGCACCGAACCGGCCAACCCGGTACGGCTGGCTTTGATCGGCTCCGGCTGGATCGGTGCTTTCCACGCCGAGACCGCTGCCGCGCGGCTTGGCGGGGTACAGCTTGTTGCCATCGCGGATCCGGCCCTGGCTCCCGCCGTCGAACGTGCAGAGCGTCTGGGCGTCGCGAAGGTGACGGCGGATCCCGCCGACGTGCTGGCTGATCCGGAGGTCGACGGCGTTCTCATCGCGGCGCCGGCACGGTTCCACGCCTCCCTGATCTCCGCTGCAGCCGCGGCCGGAAAACACGTGTTCTGCGAGAAGCCCGCTGCTACCAGCCTCGCCGAACTCGACGGCGCCCTGGGCGCGGTCCGGGAAGCCGGCGTCGAACTCCAGATCGGTTTTAACCGCCGGTTCGCGGCGGATTTCGCCGCGGCCAAGCGCGCGGTTGATGCCGGCTCGGTGGGCGAGCCCCGGCTGCTGCGGTCCGTGACCCGGGACCCAGGCCGCACTGACACCATTCCCGGAGCAGAGCGGATACCCCCGTGGACCATCTTCCTGGAAACGCTGATCCACGACTTCGACACCCTCAACTGGTTCAACCAGGGAGCCGTCGCTGAACAAGTGCAGGTGATGGCCGATGCCCTGGTGGAACCCTCGCTCAGGGACTCAGGCTTCCTTGACACCGCTGTGGTGACCATCCGCTACAGCAACGGTGCGATCGCGGTTGCGGAAGCGAGCTTCAGCGCGCTGTACGGCTATGACGTACGCGGTGAGGTCTTCGGCTCCGCGGGCATGGTCCAGGCCGGTTCACTGCGGGCGACGGCGGCCGGCAGCTACACAGCCGCGGGCTTCAGCAGCGAAACTCCACGGTTGAACGTTGAACTCTTTGCTGACGCCTACACCGCCGAAATCGCCCATTTCGCAGCCATGATCCGCAGCCGCCGTGACGGCGGCCCTGCACCGGCGCCCTTGGCGCCCGGCGGAACCGATACCCGTGCTGCCCTGGCCATGGCGCTGGCCTGCATCGAGGCCGTCAAGACGGGAGCAGCGGTTCAGGTCGCAGGAACCCGGGCGGCCGCGGCGGGGGAAGGAAACCGATGAGCCCGCCTCCGCCGTCCGCAGACGGAATGAGGCTCGCGGTATGCGCAGAAATGGTGTTTCTGGACCTGCCCATGGAGGAACGCGTCCGCCGGATCGCGAACGCGGGCTTCGACGTCGAGCTCTGGGATTCCCGCCGGCACGACGTCGCACGGCTGGCTGCCACGGGAGCCGTCTTCTCTTCGATGACCGGTTATTCGACGGGCAGCCTCATCGATCCGGAGACCGCCCCCGATGTCCTGCGCACCGCGGCGGAACTCATTCCCTCAGCCCTGGAGCTGGGGGTGAGCCGCATGGTCATCCACCCCGCGGAGCTGATCGACGGGAAAGCTGCCAAACCGGGTTATCGCGCCACCGGCCTCATGTGGCTTACCGGAGTGCGCACACTCGCGAAGCTGGGCGACCTCGGCGCGGAGCACGGCGTCGTCTTCGCCCTGGAGAACCTGAACACCATCGTCGACCATCCCGGAATCCCGCTGGCACGCGCCAAAGACACGCTGGCCATGGTCGAAGCAGCGGCGCACCCGAACGTCAAAATGATGCTGGACCTCTATCACGCCCAGATTGGTGAGGGAAACCTGATCGACCTGCTCGGACGGGCCCTTCCGCACGTCGGCGAGATCCAGGTTGCCGATGTTCCCGGCCGCTGCGAGCCGGGAACCGGGGAGATCAACTACCCCAACATTGCGCAGGCGCTGACGGCTGCAGGCTACCGGGGGACCGTGGGCATGGAGGCGTGGGCGGCGTCCGGCAGCGAACTCGCGCTGGACCGTTTCCGGGAGGCGTTTACCGTCCGACGGACCGTTTCAGGGGCGGCTGCTGCGTCATCCACAGTGCAGTGAGCACGTCTGGAGGGTCCCGGACTTACCCCTCCACCTTCACCGACACCCCGGTCTCCAGGGACAACTGCGCGGCGTCGGCAACCCGGGAAGCTGCGACGGCGTCCTCGGGCGGGCACGGATTCTCCCGCTCCCCCAGAATCAGTTCCACGAAGGCCAGCATCTCTGCACGGTAGGCAGTGTCGAAGCGCTCGGCAAAGGTCCGGTGCGGTGTCCCGTCCGGAAACGGAACGCCGGGCTCGGCTGACCGGGAGGCGAGCCGCTCATCCAGGCCGACCATCACGGACCCTTTAGAGCCTTGAAGCTCCAGCCGCACATCGTGGCCCGCCCCGTTGTAGCGTGTGGCTGAAACGGTACCGATCGTTCCGTCGTCGAGAGTCACGACGGCGAGCGCCGTGTCCACATCCCCGGCCTCCCCGATGGCCGGGTCCCCGTTGTTGGAGCCGCGGGCGTAAACCTCCGTGATGTCTCGGCCGGTGAGCCAGCGGAGGATGTCGAAGTCGTGCACGGAACAGTCCCGGAAGAGCCCGCCGGAGGTCGCCAGGTAACTGACGGGCGGCGGAGCCATGTCGGCGGTGGCGGCACGGAAGGAGTGGAGCCAGCCCAGCTCCCCCGCTTCATACAGCCGCTTGGCTTCCAGGTACCCGGCATCGAAACGGCGCTGATGTCCCACCTGCACCACCCCGCCCCGGTCCCGCACGTACTCCAGCACCGGGAGCGCTCCGGCGACGCTGGAGGCAACCGGCTTCTCGACGAACACCGGAACGCCCGCCTCCACGCCGGCCCGGATCAGGTCCGGATGCGTAGCCGTGCCGGTGGCGATAACCAGTCCGTCGATGCCGGCGGCGAGCATCCCGCGAAGGTCCGGGAGGAACTCCGCTCCCACGGAGGTGGCCACCGCCTGTCCCTGCGCGGCAGCGACGTCGGTAACCAGCAGACGGACGTCTTGCCCCGGATGCCGGAGGCCGGCGATGTTCGCCGCGTGCATGGCGCCGATCCTGCCGGCACCGGCCAGGCCCAGGGTCAGCGTCCGCATGCTCAGCCGCGGGGGGTTTCGGTGTTCGCCACCTCAGCCTCGACCTGCGCCAGCACATCGCTGTGCTCGCCCAGGGACTCCAGCTCGTGTGCCAGTTCGGTGAGTTCGGCCCCGCCGGCCATCTGCCCGGTCAGTTCCTCCAGTGTGATGTCCTTCTTGTTGTAATAGCCAATGGACTTGCCGCGCTTCAGCAGCAGGAACCGGTCCCCCACCGGGTAGGCATGGTGCGGGTTGTGGGTGATGAAGATGACCCCCAGGCCGCGGTCCCGGGCCTGGAGGATGTAGCGGAGCACCACGCCGGACTGCTTCACGCCGAGCGCTGCTGTCGGTTCGTCCAGGATGAGCACCTTGGCTCCGAAGTACACCGCTCGGGCAATGGCTACGCACTGGCGCTCACCGCCGGACAGCTGGCCAATGGGCTGTTCCACATCGCGCAGGTCGATCCCCATTTCCTGCAGCTCATGCTTGGTGATCCGCTTCATCTCCTCCACATCCAGCCGCCGGAACGGGCCGGAGCCCTTGGTCAGCTCGGAGCCGAGGAAGAAATTGCGCCAGATAGGCATCAGCGAAACGACGGCCAGGTCCTGGTAGACCGCGGCGATACCGGCGTCCAGGGCCTCCCGCGGGGAGCTGAGGTGCCGGGGTTCGCCGAAGATGCTGAACGTGCCTTCGTCGTGCTTGTGCAGCCCGGCGATGATCTTGATCAGCGTTGATTTTCCGGCGCCGTTGTCTCCGAGCACGCAGGTGACCCGTCCGGCGTCGACCGCCATGGTGACGTCGCGCAGGGCGATGATGTTGCCGTAGCGCTTGCCCACGCCGTCCAGCTCCAGCAGGTGCACCGGGGTGCTGGTCAGCGGATCCTTTTCATCCTTCAGCAGGGCGTCCTGGCTGATCCCGTTATCCGTCATGGCTCATCCGTCCTTGAGATTGCGGTTATTTCTGCTCGGCCCGGCGCTTGACCATGAGGTTCACGATCGTGGCCAGCAGCAGCATCAGGCCCAGGAAGAACTTGAACCAGTCCGGGTTCCACTCGGCGTAGACAATGCCCTTGTTGGCCATCCCGAAGATGAAGGCTCCGATTGCGCCGCCAATCGCGGACCCGTAGCCGCCGGTGAGCAGGCAGCCGCCGATGACCGCCGCGATGATGTACAGGAACTCGTTGCCCACGCCTTCGCCCGACTGGACCGTGGAGAACGCGAAGAGGTTATGCATGCCCAGCACCCAGGCGCAGAAACCGACCCCCATGAAGAGGCCGATCTTGGTGCGGACCACCGGAACGCCGACAGCGCGTGCTGCACCGGCATCTCCGCCGGCGGCGAAGATCCAGTTGCCCACCCGGGTGCGCAGCAGGATCCAGGATGCGATGGCCACCAGTGCAATCCAGATGAACACGGTGATCTTCACTTCGATCCCGGCGATGTTCACCGAGGAGGCAAAGATGGCACGCGCCGAGTCAAAGCCGTCCATGGTGGCGATTGACGGGGTGGAGACGCTGCCGCCGATTGCGCGCGTGAGGCCCAGGTTCAGGCCGGTCAGCATCAGGAACGTCGCCAGGGTGACGATGAAGGAGGGCAGCTTGGTCTTGATGAGGATCCAGCCGTTGATGAATCCGATTCCCAGGGACATCACCAGCGCCAGCACCACGCCCACCCAGACGTTGGTGGAGAAGTACCAGCTGAACAGGGAAGCCATCAGCGCGGAGCTGATCACGGCTACGCCGGTGGAGAGATCGAACTCCCCGCCGATCATCAGCAGGGAGACCCCCACGGCCATGATGCCGATGGTGGATGCGCCGTAGAGCACCGTTGCAATC
The DNA here is from genome assembly GCF_049311065.1 of Arthrobacter sp. 7Tela_A1. Classification (NCBI taxonomy): domain Bacteria; kingdom Bacillati; phylum Actinomycetota; class Actinomycetes; order Micrococcales; family Micrococcaceae; genus Arthrobacter; species Arthrobacter sp. 7Tela_A1. The sequence continues at coordinate 13,794 of NZ_JAXIOO010000016.1, forward strand.
GAACCGGGCTGCAGGAAAACCGGCGCCACGGCGGAGAAGAAGACAAAGAGGGCGACGGCGCCAACCAGGGCTCCGATTTCCGGCCGGCCGAGCAGCCGGCTGAGCGTACCTTTTTTGCCTACCCGTTCATCCGCCGCGGGAGGAGTTGCCGTAAGGGTCATGTCTGTTCTCCTTGGCGCTGCGGCGGAGCACTGGTGCCCCCCGCAGCTCGGGGTGGTTAGCGTACGCCCTGTTCGGCGAATTCGAGCACGTTGGCGGCGCTCTCCTGGTCCACGATGGCAGGACCGGTGAGTACGGGCTGTCCGCCGCCGATCTGGAAGCCGCCGCGGACGTTCTGCCACAGGGCATCAACAGCGCCGTAACCCTGCAGCCAGGGCTGCTGATCGACGGTGAAGATCACTTCACCGTCCACAATCTTCTGCGCCATCTCGGCGTTCATGTCGAAGGACGCTACCATCACGTCGCTTCCTGCGGTCTCCACGGCCTGGAGGATGGTCAGGGTGTACGGGGCACCGAGGCCAATAACGACGTCGGCGGCACCGGTGGCCTGCAGTTTGGCCGTCACGGTGGACTGGACCTGGGTCATGTCGGTTCCCTGCACATACAGGATTTCCGTTTGAGGCAGCACGGTCTTCACACCGGCACAGCGCGTTTCCAGTCCCACGTGTCCCTGTTCCTGGATGACGCAGATGGGATGCTGGTAGCCGTCGGCTGACAGGCGCTGTCCAACTGCTTCACCGGCCAGGCCTTCGTTGGACCCGAAGTGCGTAAAGGCCCCGAGCTCAACCGAACGGTCTTCGCCGGCGTTGAGGCTCACCACGGGAATCCCGGCGTCGGCGGCCTTCTTCAGCGCTGAGGCGAGGGCATCGGGCTTGGCCAAGGTGACCGCGATACCGTCCACACCCTGGTCAACGGCCTGCTCGATCAGCTGCGCCTGGCGGCCGCCCTCCGGATCGGAGAGGTACTGCAGTTCCACATTGTCCTTGGCAGCTGCTTCTTCGGCGCCCTTGCGGACGATGTCCCAGAAGGTGTCCCCGGGGGCAGCGTGGGTAATCAGGGCAATATTCATGCGCTCGGTGCCGGCCACCTCGCCGCCGCCGTCGGTGCCCGCTTCGGGCTCCCGGCCGCCGCTGCTGGAGCAGGCGGCCAGCGCCAGCATCGGGACCAGCGCTGCCGCTGCGGCCAATCGTCGCCAGGAATGCTTGTGTGACACGAGAATCTCCTTTGTCTTCCGTGAACCGGCCCCGGCGAGGCCGGTGGACGTCCCCTGGCGCCTTCGCCCGGCTGGCCCCTCGGGCACCAGCATCATGACGGGTACCGCAAAAGTCAATAGTATGTCAGGACATAATAACGTATCGGGTGATCCTTGCGCATTCATCCCAGACAGTCGCCGCGGGAATCCTCCCGTAGCCGTGAGGCCACTGCTACGATCATCCGAAAGACAGATTGTCCTGTCATTTAGCGCCGATGACCGGACTTCCGCTGCGGTCCGGATGCCGAAGGAGACAGGTTTGGAACTCAACATCCCCATCGACAGGTCTTCCCCGGTGCCCCTGTACCACCAGGTGGTACAGGGAATCGAAGGAGCCATCCGCAGCGGCACACTGGAATCAGGTTCCCGGCTGGAGAACGAAATTGAACTGGCCAGCCGGCTGAACCTCTCCCGTCCCACCATGCGCAAGGCAATGGATGAACTGGTCCGCTCCGGGCTGCTGGTCCGCAAGCGCGGTGTCGGCACCCAGGTGGTTTCCAACCAGGTGCGGCGCAATCTGGAACTCTCCAGCCTCTTTGACGACCTGCAGCGCACCGGGCAGAAGCCGGCCACCGAGGTCCTGGAGTTCCGGCACGGCAAGGCGGACACCGCCGTCGCACGTTCCCTGGACCTGCCGGCAGGCGTGAACGTGTACCACTTCACCCGGCTGCGCAGCGTGGACGGGAAACCGCTGGCCCTCATGGAGAACTGGGTGCGGGATGACATTACCGAGATCACCGAGGACAGCCTCCGCCGCCTGGGGCTTTACCAGATCCTGCGCGACGCCGGCGTGAACTTCCGCCTGGCCACCCAGCGGATCGGCGCCGTGGTTGCCGATGACCGCCAGGCCAAGCTGCTGACCACCGAACCGGGATCCGCGCTGGTCACCATGGAACGCACCGCGGTTGACGACGCCGGGCGCAACGTGGAAACCGGGCACCACGTATACCGGGCCGACTCCTACAGCTTCGAAATGACGCTCGTTCAGCGCTAACCCCACCTCCCCGACGGAAGGGCAGCACGATGACCGGATCAACGCAGTGGGTCTACCCGCTTGGCGCCGCAGGACACGGCCCCTGGGAGGTCTCCCTCGGAGCGGGCGGAGCCGGCATCCAGCCGGAGGGCTGGGCGCATACCGGACTCAAGACCGCCCGGCTCGGCGCCGGTGAATCCGTGAAGCTTACGGCGGAGCCTGAAGAACGGATCATCATTCCGCTCCAGGGCCGCTTCACCGTCACGGTGGACGGCACGGACTATGAACTGCGTGGCAGGGACAGCGTCTTCTCCGGTCCCTCGGACGTGCTGTACACGGGTGTGGATACCGCCGTCGCCATCTCCGCCCCGGAGGGCGGACGGGCAGCGGTGGCGCTGGCTCCGGCCCGTGAGAGCTACCCGGTTCGCCTGATCCGGGCCGAAGAGACGCCGGTGGAGCTGCGCGGGGCGGGGAACTGCTCCCGCCAGGTGCACAACTTCGGCACCCCGGCGGTACTGGAGGCCGACAGGTTCATTGTCTGCGAGGTCCTCACCCCGGCGGGCAACTGGTCCTCCTATCCCCCTCACAAGCACGATGAGGAAAAGGACGGCGAAACCAGTCTCGAGGAGATCTATTACTTCGAGACCCGGGCGGCACGCGGTGCGCCGGCAGGCGTCGAGACCGATCCGGTGGGCTACGCCCGCGTGTATGCCTCCGATGAACGGCCCATTGATGTGACGGCGGAGGTCCGCACCGGTGACGTGGTGCTGGTGCCCTACGGCTGGCACGGTCCTGCGATGGCGGCGCCGGGCTACGACCTGTATTACCTGAACGTGATGGCCGGGCCGGGCCGGGTGCGCGAGTGGCTGATCAGCGACGATCCGCACCACGGCTGGGTACGCCGCACCTGGGAGAACACGCAGATCGATCCGCGGCTGCCGTTCTGAGGTCAGGCCCGGGTCCTCGCTGCCGGATCCGCGGCGGGGCACTCCCGCGGCTCAGTGGAAACTGCCGGTGAATTCCTTCATGGTCTGCAGCTGGTAGCGCGAGACTTCCAAGGCGTTCTCATTCTCGCCAAACACGCTGGACACCATCACGGTCTCGGGCCGGTCCAGGAATCCGTTCTCGGCCAGTCCGCCGAAGAACTCCTGCCAGTCCACGTCGCCGTCGCCGATTTTCAGGTGCTGGTGCACCCGCACGGCGTTGCCTGGCGGGTTGGTGATGTAGCGCAGCCCGTGGGAAGCGTGGTGGTCCATGGTGTCGGCGACGTGCACCACGCGCAGCCGGTCTCCCGCTGCGGCCATGATCCGGGCCGGGTCGTCTTCCATATGGAAGGTATGGGCTGCGACGTAGACGAATCCCAGGTTCGGGGAGTTCACCCCGCGGATAACCCGCAAGGCTTCCAGCCCTTCCTCAACGAAGTCGTCCGGGTGCGGGTCAATGGCCACGTGGACGCCTTCGCGCTCAAAGACCGGCACCAGTTCCTCCATCGAGCGGTAAAACGCCGCCTCGGATTCCTCCGGCTGTTCCGGCCGGCCGCTGAATTCGGTGTTCATCTGCTCCACGCCAAGGTCGACGGCGATCTGCACGGCACGCTTCCAGTACCGCACGGCTGCCTTCCGGAGGTTCTCATCCGGAGAGGACCAGCGCAGCACCGGCAGGATGGAAGCGACTTCAACGTCAGCCTCAGCGCAGGCCTTCCGAAGGTCAGCAACCAGCGCGTCGTCAGCTTTCGGATGCCGGAAGAACGGCAGCACGTCCGGGTGCGGCGTGAGTTGAAGATACTTGTAACCCAGTTCGGCGGCGAGCTGGGGGAACTCGAGCACGGAATGGCTGGAGTGGAAGGGTGTGGGGTCCAGGGCAATCTTCATCGATGGGTCCTTCGCGGAGGTTTAGCTGTACAGGGCGGGCTTGGTGTTCAGCTGCACTGGAACCTTGGCTCCGGTGCGCTGCGCTTCGACGCCTGCTTCGCAGCACTCCGCCGTGGCGTACCCGTCCCAGGCCGTGGGCCCGCCAACCCGGTCCTGGAGCGCTGCATCCGCCCAGGCCTGGACTTCGACGTCGTACGCGGCGGCGAACCGTTCTTCGAAGCCCGGGGCGATTTTTCCTCCCCACCGCCCCTGAGTGCGGACACTGGGACCGGAATCGCCACCGATGCTGACAACCCCTGACTCAAAGGACGCCTGCGTGGCAACCTCGTACCCGTACTGGGCATTGACGTAGATCTCTACGTCGGCGAGCACCCCTGACTCGGTTTCGAGGAGGACATGCTGCGGGTCGTGCTGCCCTGCCGGGGCATTGCGGGTCCGCTTGCCCATCCTTACCTGGACGGAGGTGATCTCGTCGCCGGTGAAGAACCGGACGGCGTCGAATTCGTGCACCACGGAGTCATTGATGAGCATCTCGTTGGTGAATCCTGCGGGGGTGGAGGCGTTGCGGTGCTGGTGGTGGAGCACCAGCAGCTCGCCGAGCTCCCCGCTGCGGATGAGTTCCCCCAGCTGCGCGTATTCGGCGTCGAACCGGCGCATGAACCCTACCTGGATCCGCTGCCGGCCCAGCTTTTCCTCGGCCTGGACCACCTTCCACGCTGACTCGGCGTCCGGGGTCAGCGGCTTCTCGCACAGGATCGGCACGTCCCTGGCCAGAGCGGTGTGGAGGATGTCCTCGTGCAGAAAACCCGGCGTGGCGATGAGCACCGCGTTGATGTCCGGATTCTCAAGCGCTTCCCGGGCGTCGGCGAGCGCCACGGCGCCCGGAATCCCGGCGATCGCTGCGTTGGCCCGGTCCAGCGCAATGTCAACGACGGCTGCCACCTCGGCACCGTGGATACGTCGGTGGATGCGCTGGATGTGGTCAATTCCCATGCGGCCGGCACCGATGACGGCAACGCGGAGGTTCTGGCTCATTGTCTGTCTCTCTCTAACTAGTGAACGCGGGTCCGCGACCCGCAGGAAAGCAGGTAGCTGCGTGTGCGCTGGGCAATGGGGAGCGGGATCCCGAAGTCGGCCACCGGGTACATGTCCTGTTCGACGATCCCGAACACCGGCCGGTCCAGTGCCTCGAGGGCGCGGATCACCCGAGCCAGGTCCGGCAGGCCGTGCGGCGGTTCGGTCATAACCCCAGCGAGGTTGGCTGCCGCCCAGGTCAGGTCCTGTTCGCGGACCGTCTGCAGCACGGCGGGATCGATCTGTTTCAGGTGCAGGTAGCCGATGCGTTCGGGGTATCTGGCGATCAGCTCGAGGCTGCTGGCGCCGCCGTATTCGGCGTGGCCGGTGTCCAGGCACAGGGTGACCAGCTCGGGGTCCGTGTTCTGCAGGAACCGTTCGATGTCCGGCTGGGCACACACGTGGGAATCCGCGTGGGAGTGGAACTGCTGTGCCAGCCCGTACTCCTCTCCCAGGACTTTTCCCAGCCGGTTGTGCCCGTCGAACAGGTCTTGAAGCTGCCCGGGGTCCAGCCGGGCGTTTTCCACAGGTTCGCCGGTGACGTCGTCGCGCCACATGGACGGGATGACCACGATGTGCTCCCCGCCAACCGCTGCCGTGAGTTCGGCAACCTTCCGCGCCGGTTCCCACGCGATGTCCCACTGGTCCACACCGCGGTGGAAAGCGGTGAACACGGTTCCGGCGGACACCGAGAGGCCGCGCGCCTTCAGCTCATCAGCGAGCCGGGACGGGTCGGTGGGCAGGTAGCCGTAGGGACCGAGCTCGATCCAGCGGTAGCCCGCCTCGGCGACCTCGTCCAGGAAACGCTCCCACGGGATCTGCTTTGGGTCCTCCGCGAACCAGACACCCCAGGAATCCGGGGCGGTTCCGATGATCAGCTTGTTTTCAACCTCGGGCACGGTCTCGCTCCTCTCAGCCCAGCAGCGGTTTCTGCTGTTCTTTGCGGCGGGCATAGTTTTGGTAGGCGGTCCGGGTGGACTCCAGGTCGGAGACCGCGGAGACGGGGACGTCCCACCAGGATTCGGAATCCGGTGCGTCCAGCAGCGGATCAGACTCGACGTGGATGAGCACGGGCCCGAATCCCTCGGGCTCGGCCTTAGCCTTGGCGACGGCCGCCTCCAGGTCCGCAATAACGTTCGCTCCCGGTTCCACGCGGATGACGCGGACGCCCAGGGACTCGGCATTGGCAGCCAAATCCACCGGCAGCTTCTCACCGTCGTCGAAAGTGTGGCGTTTGGGTTCCAGGGTGCGGTACCTGGTGCCGAACCGCTGGGAACCCAGGGACTCCGAAAGCGCACCGATGGAGGCGTAGCCGTGGTTTTGGATCAGCACCACGATCAGCTTCAGGCCCTCGGCCACGGCCGTAACCAATTCGGTGTGCATCATCAGGTAGGAGCCGTCGCCCACCATGACGACGACGTCGCGCGGCTTGGACGGCTCGGTTCCCTCCCGGGCGCGGAGCGCCTCGGCCACCGCGGCGCGTTTGACGCCGAGACCGCCGGGAATCTCGTAGCCCATGCAGGAGTAGGCGTATTCCACGTGATAGCCAAAGGGGTCCCGGATCCGCCACATTTTGTGCAGGTCGCCGGGCAGCGAGCCGGCGGCGCAGACCACCACGTCCCGCGCGTCCATGGCCCGGTTGACCGCACCGATGATCTCGTTCTGGCTGGGCAGCGGCGTGTTCCGGGCATCGAACGCTTCATCCACGGTGGTGTTCCAGCGCGCCTTTTCCGCAGCTGCCCTGGCCGTCAGGTCACCGGACACCCGGTAGCCGGAGAGGCTCCGGATGAGCTTGGCCAGCGCCTTGCGGGCGTCGGCAACGATCGGCAGGCTGGTGCCCTGCTTGTACGCGTCCAGGGCTGCCACGTTGATGTTGATGAACTGCACCCCGGGGTGCTGGAAGGCGGTGCGCGAGGCCGTCGTGAAGTCCTCGTACCGGGTGCCGATCCCGATGATCAGGTCAGCGTCCCGGGCCAGCGCGTTTGCCGCCGTCGTACCCGTGGAACCCACCGCGCCCAGACAGTACGGTGCGTCCCACGGAAGGACACCGACTCCGGCCTGGGTGTAGGCCACGGGGATCCCGGTGAGTTCGGCCAGCTCTGCCAGCCGGGCGGCGGCGAAGGCATACAGCACTCCCCCGCCGGCGATAATCAGCGGGCGCTGGGCTGCGCGGATCAGCTGGGCAGCGCGGCGGATGTCTGCGTCTTCGGGTTCTGGGCGCCGGATCCGCCACTCGCGTTCGGCGAGGAATTCGGCGGGAACCTCCAGGACTTCGGCCTGCACGTCCTGCGGCAGCGAAATGGTCACCGCGCCGGTCTCCGCCGGGTCGGTCAGCACCCGCAGCCCGGAGTGCAGGGCGGAGAACAGCTGTTCCGGGCGGTTGACCCGGTCAAAGTACTTCGAGAGCGGGCGGAAAGAGTCGTTGACCGTGATGTCGTAGGCGTCGGGGCGTTCCAGCTGCTGCAGCACGGGATCGGCGGCGCGGGTGGCGAAGGTGTCCGACGGGAGAAGGAGCACCGGAAGCCGGTTGGTGGTGGCCACGGCGGCACCGGTGAGCATGTTGGTGGCGCCGGGGCCAATCGAACTGGAGACGGCAAATGCGGACCGGCGGCGGGTGTGCCGGGCGTAGCCCACGGACTGGTGCACCTGCGCCTGTTCGTTCCGCCCCTGGTAGTACGGCATGAGGGTGGGGTCCTGGACCTGCCACTGTTTCAGGGCCTGGCCAATACCGGCGACGTTGCCGTGGCCGAAGATCCCGAACATGCCCGGAATTAACCGTTCGCGGTACTCACCGTCTCCGGCGTCGTCGACGGTGTACTGCCTGCCCAGGAACTCTACGACCGCCTGGGCCACGGTCATTCTGCGGTGCGACATCAGTTCGGGATCTCCTGTCGGGTGCGGGTTTCCAACAGGGACGCGGCTGCCGCGACGGCGTCGCTGACGGTGCCTTCCCTGGGGTAGAGGAGCGTGCGGCCAACGGTAAGGCCCTGCACGCCGGGCAGGGACAGGGCTGCGCCCCAGTTCGTGAAGATTTCCTCCGGGCTGCCGGCCGGATCGCCGCCCAGCAACACGGTGGGCATGGTGGTGGCCGCCATGACGCGTTCCATCTCGCGGACCACCGGCAGTTTCATCCAGGTGTAAGCGCTGGTGGAGCCCAGGCCGGACGCCACGGCCACCGACTTCACCACGGCATCGGTGCCGAGGTCATTGCGGATACGGCCGTCCTGCCACTCGGAGATGAACGGTTCCACCATGGCAACGAGCCGGCGTTCGGCCAGGGCGTCGATGGCTTTCGCGGCAGCTTCCAGCGCGGGCGCGGTGGCCGTGTCGCCCAGGCAGATGCGCAGCAGCAGTTTCCCGCCGGTAGCGCCGAGGGCATCGAGGGCTTCGGCGGTATGGCCGGTGTACCTGTCGTCTACCTCGTTGACATAACCCGCCAGTCCGCCGCGGTTCATGGAACCGAACAGCAGCTTCCCGTCCAGGGCCCCGAGCAGCAGCAGGTCATCCATGATGTCGGGGCTGGCCAGGACTCCATCCACCGCGGGGTTGGCGAGCGCTTCGCGCAGCCGGTCCAGCAGGTCGCGGCGGTCCGCCATTGCCGCAGGGTTCCCGCCCACCGCAAGCGCACCGCGTGCCGGGTGGTCGGCGGCAACAATGAAGTTCTGGTTTCCGAGGGTGATCCCGGGATGCGGCCGGCGGGCAGCGGCAGCGCGGGCGACGGCGCCGGGGTCTTCCAGCCGCAGGCGGGTGAGGTGTTCGTAGCGGCGCGGGTCCTCATCCACTCCGGTCACCAGGCTGCCTCCGCTTCTGCCGGCAGGGAGCGGCCGCGTTCGGCCAGCAGCGCCTTCACCTCATCGGGGGTGGGCATGGCATCGGCGCACGACAGCCGTGAAGCGACGATCGCGCCGGAGGCGTTTGCGTAGTCCAGCACTGTTTCCAGCGGCCAGCCGGAGAGCAATCCGTGGCAAAAGGCTCCGCCGAAGGCATCGCCTGCGCCCAGTCCGTTCAGCGTCTGGACGGGAACCGGGGCAGAGACGGCGCGTTCCGCAGGGGTCTTGGCCATCACGCCGTCGGCTCCGAGTTTGACCACGGCGATCTCCACGCCTGCAGCCAGCAGGCGGTCCGCCTGTTCATCCGGAGTACCGGGTCCCACGGCCACCGCGCACTCTGTGTCGTTGCCGATCGCCACGCTGACGTGGGGCAGGACCCGCTGGATCTGTTCCCGGGCTTCGTCTTCGGCAGCCCAGAACATCGGCCGGTAGTCCAGGTCCAGCACGGTGAACTGGCCGGAACGCAGTCCGCCGCGGGGCCGGGCGCCGTGGGCTGCGATGTGGGCCGAGCGGCTGGGTTCCTGGCACAGGCCGGTCACCGTGGTCCAGAAGATACCGGCGTCCCTAATGGCCTGGAGATCCAGTTCCCCAGCGGCGATCTGCAGGTCGGGCGCTGTGGGAAACCGGCCGTAGAAGTAGAGCGGAAAGTCGTCCGGCGGAAGAATGGCGCAGAACGTGGCCGGGGTCTGCAGGCCCGGCACGGAGGCGACGAATGCGGCGTCGACCCCAAACTTTTCCAGTTCGCGCCGCAGGTACAGCCCGAAGGGGTCCTCACCGGTCCGCGTGATGACGGCGCTGCGGCGTCCGTGCCGCGCGGCGGCCACCGCAACATTGGACGGCGATCCGCCCAGGTATTTCCCAAACGTGGTGACGTCCGCCAGTCCTACGCCGACGTCGTCCGGATAAATGTCGACGCTGATCCGTCCCATGGTGAGTACATCGTGAGCCACAACAGGTCCTCGGCCTTCCTAGTCGGGGGCGGTGTTTGGCCTACTGCCCCCGCAGTGCGGAAGCAGGGCGTGATCCATGACACAGCACACTTTGCCTGAGGCCATATGGTCTGTCAATGGTTTGTACTGACATACTGACATTTATCACCAACCCCGCCCCGAGAGGCCACTTAGGGCTCTTTTGAGCCCCCATAAGAGCCGTAACTGGCCTCTCGGCGCGGGGGTGCGGCGGGGGTCGGGGAACGGCAGCCCTGTACGCGGGCCGCCGCAGGTGCTCTGCTGGAAAGCACCCATCGTCGAAGGAGAGCACCATGCGCGGCGTAGTAATGCATGCACCCGGAGATGTCCGCACCGAAGACCGGTCCGATCCCACCATCGAAGAACCCACCGACGCCGTCATCCGGCTGGCAGCGACCTGCATCTGCGGCTCGGATCTGTGGCCGTACCGGGGCGTGGAGAAAGTCCAGGATTCGGCCATGGGCCACGAGTACATCGGAGTGGTCGAGGAAGCCGGCGCCGAGGTACGGACCGTCAAACCCGGAGATTTCGTCGTCGGTTCCTTCTGGGCCTCGGACAACACCTGCGTGATCTGCCGGGCGGGCTTCCAGAGCCGCTGCGTCAACGCCATCCCGATGGGCTCGATCGGCACCCAGGCACAGTTGGCCCGCATTCCGCTGGCGGACGGTACTCTCGTGGCCACTCCCGGCACTCCCGCGCCGGACCTTATCCCCTCCCTCATGGCGGCCTCGGACGTCCTCGGCACCGGCTGGTTCGGCGCCACCGCGGCGCAGGCCGGCCCAGGCAAAACCACAGTGGTGGTGGGCGACGGTGCCGTGGGCCTGATGGCTATCCTGGCGGCGCGGGAACTCGGTGCGGAGCGGATCATCGCCATGAGCCGGAACCCCCGGCGCCAGGAACTCGCCCGCTATTTCGGCGCCACCGACATCCTGCCCCAGCGCGGCGACGAGGGTGTGGCCGCGGTGAAGGCACTCACCGACGGCGTGGGCGCGCAGTCCGTGGTGGAGGCCGTGGGCACCCAGGAGTCGATGCTGCAGGCGATCCATTCCACCCGGCCCGGCGGGCACATGGGCTTTGTGGGCGTCACCTACGAGGTTGCCCTGCCGGGAATGGAACTGTTCTTTGCCGAAATCAACATGCTGGGCGGCCCGGCGCCGGTGCGCCGCTTCCTGCCGGACCTGATCCAGCGGATCTGGGACCGGAAGATCGACCCGGGCCGCGTGTTCGACCTGACCCTTCCGCTGGAGGAGGCGGCGGAAGGCTACCGCGCCATGGATGAGCGCCGCGCGGTCAAAGTGCTGCTGACACCCTAACCTGAGCCTATGGATCCCCTGCTCCTCCAGCTCCCCTTCACCGGCCGCTGGACGGTACAGAACAGCCCCGCCAACCGGGTTCCCAGCCACGGGACCCATCTGTTCGGCACCACGTACGCGGTCGACTTCGTTGCAGTCGATGACCGCGGACGCTCCGCGCCGCCGTCGTTCCGCGCGGCTTTCGGCACCGAGCCGCCGGAGGATTTCACCGGGTTCGGTGCGCCGGTGCTCGCGCCGGCCGCGGGGGTTGTCACAGCAGTGCACGACGGCGAACCGGACCACGAGGCTCGCCGCTCACCGCTGTCCCTGGCCGGGTATGCGCTTTCGCAGCGGGAGCGTGTCCGGCGGGGCCCGGCCGGGATCGCCGGAAACCATGTGGTGCTGGCGGTCGGTTCCGGACCCGCCCGTGCCTACATCCTGCTGGCCCACCTGCGCCGCGGCTCCACGGCCGCGGCCGTCGGGGACACCGTCCTTCCGGGAACAAGGCTGGGCGCCTGCGGCAACTCCGGAAACAGCACCGAGCCGCACGTCCATGTCCAGGCCACCGACTCCATGGACTGGAAGCGGGCACGCGGCCTGCCGCTCACGTTCGCCCGCCCAGGCACCGGCCAGCCGTGGCTGCCGCGCAATCGCCAAATCGTCGACGCCGGCTGAGGGCAGATGGACGCTCCGCGCCGCCGGGCGACGTAGGCTCATCTGGTAAGTGTGCTTAGCGACAAAGGAGCAGCAGTTGACCCTGGTGGATAACGCCGTGTACGTGGACGGCAGGCGCCTGCACAGCCCCGCGACGCTTGAGGAGACGTTCGACCTCACCCGGGAAACCGGCGGCATGGCCTGGATTGGGCTCTACCGCCCGAATGACATTGAACTGCTGGCCGTCGCGGAGGAGTTTGGGCTGAACCTGCTGATCGTGGAGGACGCCCTGGCCGGACACCAGCGGTCCAAGCTGGAACAGTACGGTGACCAGCTTTTTGTGGTGCTCCGCCCCGCCCGCTACCTGGACGACGTCGAGCGCGTGGAAATCGGCGAACTGCACCTTTTTGTCGGCCCCAACTTTGTGGTCACCGTCCGGCACGCCGAATCCCCGGATCTGGCCCGGGTCCGCAAGCGCCTGGAACGGGAAGTGGACCTGCTCTCCCTGGGACCGCAGGCGGTGCTGTACGCCATCCTGGACCAGGTAGTGGATGAGTACGCCCCGGTGTCCACGGGCCTGGAAAACGACATCGACGAGATTGAAGACCAACTCTTCGGCGGTGATGCCGAAGTCTCCCGGCGCATCTACGAACTCTCCCGCGAAGTCATCGGCTGCCAGCGTGCCATCAGCCCGCTGGAAACGGTGGTGGGCGAACTGCAGCGCAATCCGGGAAAGTACGCTGTCCCGCCCGAGCTCAGGGACCGCCTCGGCGATGTGCTGGACCACGTCCTGCGCCTGACCGACAGGATCACCGCCTACCGCTCCCTGCTGGACAACGCTCTGGCGCTCAGCTCCACCCTTGCCTCGAACCGCCTGGCGGAAACCTCCATAGCCCAGAACGAACAGACCAAAAAGATCTCCTCCTGGGCGGCCATCCTCTTTGCTCCCACCCTGGTGGGGACCGTGTACGGTATGAATTTCCGGCACATGCCGGAGCTGGACTGGCCGCTTGGCTATCCCATGGCCCTGGCGCTGATGGTTCTGCTCGGCATCCTGCTCTATGCGGCGTTCAAGCGGAACAACTGGCTCTAGGAGGCTCCCATGCGCACCCGGTTGACGTTTCTGGCCCTGGCCCTGCTGCTCGGCACAGCGGCCTGCGCTGCGGACCCGGGCAGTTCCGGCTCCCCCGCGTCGCCGGATGATTCCGGCAGCAGCGGCGGGCCCTCGCCGTCGTCGTCAGTCGCGGGAGGCGCGGTCGGAACCTGGGGCAATCCGGAGAACTCCCGCGAGCCCTCGCTGGAGCTGCACGAGGACGGGCGCCTGACCGGGACCGACGGGTGCAACCGGCTGATGGGCCAGTGGGTCCTCGAAGAGGGGAAAGTGATCTTCAAGGAAGTGGCCATGACCATGATGGCCTGTCCTGACGTCGACCAGTGGCTGGCTTCGGCGGCCAGCGCGGTTCCGGCCGACGACACACTGCTGGTGTACGACGGCGCCGGCAACGAGATCGGTACCCTCACCCGGTAGCCGCCCCCTTCATCGAAAAGACAGAAACTGCCCGTATGAAGGTTCATACGGGCAGTTTCTGCTATCTGGGTGCTGCTTGCGGGGGGGGGACTACTTGGGCTGCGGAGCCCGGTGGGATTCTTCGATCCCCAGGTCTGCGCCCTTGGTTTCCTTGACCATGCTCACAGCGATGAAGGAAATCACGCACAGGACCATGATGTAGATGCCGATCGATCCGGACCAGCCGGTGGCCCCGAGCAGCATCTCGGCGATCATCGGAGCGAACGCGCCGCCCAGGATGGCACCGATGGCGTAGCCGATGGAGACACCCGAGTAGCGGACGCGGGCCGGGAACATCTCGGCGTAGAGCGCGGACTGCGGACCGTAGGAGAGGCCCAGGCCGATCGTCAGCACGAAGATGGACAGACCGAAGAGCACTACGTTGGCAGTGTCGATCAGCAGGAACATCGGGATGGCCCAGAGGAAGACCCAGGCGTAGCCGATCTGGAAGGTGCGGATACGGCCGATCTTGTCCGAGAGGATGCCGCCGAACATTGTGAAGATGAGCCAGCCGAAGGAACCGACCGTGGTGGCCAGCAACACTGCAGGACGCTCCATGCCCAGGGCCTTGCCGGCGTAGGAGGCAAAGAACGCGATGACCAGGTAGCCGGCGGCGTTGTTGGCGATGAAGATCAGTGCAGCAAGGATGACCTCGCGGGAGTTGTACTTGAACAGCTGGCCCAGCGGAGCGGACGATTCCTTCTTGCGCTGCTGCATTTCCTTGAAGACAGGGCTTTCATCCACGGAGCGGCGAATGAAGTAGCCCACGAAAATCAGGACAACAGAGAGCAGGAACGGCACACGCCAGCCCCACTCGAGGAACTGCTCCTCGGTCATCATGCTCGTGAGCAGGAACATCACGAAGGTCGCCAGGATCATGCCGATGGGCACGCCGATCTGCGGGTACGCGCCGAAGAAACCGCGCTTGTTGATCGGAGCGTGCTCGACGGAGAGGAGGGCAGCGCCGCCCCACTCGCCGCCGGCGGAGAAGCCCTGCAGGATGCGCAGGACCAGCAGCAGGATCGGAGCAGCAACGCCGATCTGGGCGTACGTCGGCAGGACGCCGATCAGTGCCGTGGCGGCGCCCATCATGATCAGGGTGAAGACGAGCATCTTCTTGCGGCCCAGCTTGTCACCGAGGTGTCCGGCGACGATGGCGCCTAGCGGGCGGAACAGGAAACTGATGCCGATGGTGGCCCAGGAGACGATCTGTGCCAGGGGGGTGCCTTCACCCAGGGGAGCGAAGTACAGGGAAGCGAGTACCAGGCCGGCAGCCTGGGCGTAAATGAAGAAGTCGTACCACTCGATGGTGGTGCCAACCAGGGTGCCCGCAAGGACCTTGCGTTCTTCCCTGCTCATCCGCTGGGACGGCACAGCAGACGCGCTTTGTGTAGTCATTGAAACTCCGTTGTTTTGGCTGGGCGGCATTAACTGAAAGAACGGTCGGTAACCAGTCGATACACGATACCCACAGTGTGATGCCCGACACAGCTTTTATTTCCTATGTGACGGGCAAGGGCTGAATGTTTCACCACACCGAGAATCCGATAATCGAACAGATGCTTCATATAAAGAACTATGAGCACTATAGGGTTCCTGTGAGCTGTGACACAAGGACGCGCTAATCGTGAACCTTTTGTGACGAACTAGTCTTGGCGTATGTCTTCCCAGCAGCCCGCCTCCCCCCAGCCCGCCGGCACCGACCCTGCGGGCGCCGCCAAGGACCCGGTTGGACCCGCGCAGGTCAGCGATGATCTTGCGGTTCGCCGGCATGTCCTTCCCTCCGGCCTCGCCTACACCACCACCACGGGCCGGATCGTGTTCCGGCGGGAAGGAACCACTGACGGCAAGGCGGACGGGTTCCAGCCGAAGGCCGAAATCTTCCTCGCCGCCTACACGGCGGACCGGGACGACGCCGGCAGCTCCCCCAATCCGCGTCCCGTCGTCTTCGCCTTCAACGGCGGTCCAGGCTCCTCCTCGGTCTGGCTGCATCTTGGACTGCTGGGGCCGCGCTTGGTGGATTCGGGCGACGCCGGGAACCTCACGGCCGCACCCTACGGGCTGGTCGACAATCCGCAGACCTTGCTGGAGCATGCCGACCTGGTGATGATCGACCCGGTTAACACCGGCTTCTCCCGGGTGGTGGACGGGAACGCCGCGGATGAGTTCCACGCCTTCGAGCAGGACCGCGACCTGGTGGCGGAAGTCATCCGGCTCTGGACCACGCGCAACAACCGGTGGCTGAGCCCGAAGTACCTGGTGGGCGAGTCCTACGGCACCCTCCGCGCCGTCGCCGTCGCCGGCCGTCTCTTCGATGCCTACGGACTGTCCGTCAACGGGCTTGGGCTGATCTCCACCGTCCTGAACCTGGGCACCGTCATGTTCGCACCGGGTGTGGACACGCCGTACGCCCTTCACCTGCCCACCTACGCGGCGATAGCGCACTTCCACGGGCGGCATCCGGACCGTGAACTGGCCGATGTGGTCCGTGAAGCTGAGGACTACGCCGCGAGGGACTACGGCTATGCGCTTAGCCAGGGCTCCCGACTCACCACGGAGGAGTACGACGCCGCTGTCCAGCGCCTGGCCGAACTCACCACCCTGGATCCCGGATTCATCCGCCGCACCAACCTGCGCTGGGACTACGCCCAGTTCTCTGCCGAGCTGCTCCGCGGGCAGGAGCTGGCCGTGGGCCGGATCGACGGGCGCTTCACAGCTCCCGCCCAGGACCCGCAGGCCTCCGTGAACTGGGACGATCCCAGTCTTGCCGCCATCAACGGACCCTACGCCGCGGCGATCAACCACTACGTCCGAGCCGAGCTCGGCTACGAGAACGACCTCCCCTACGAGGTCCTCACCGGACGGGTCCAGCCCTGGAGCTATAAGGAGTTCGAGGGCGTGCCGATTGACGTCACGCAAACCCTGGAGCGGCTGATGGCGCACAACCCGAGCCTGCGGGTGCACGTTGACTACGGCTATTACGACGGCGCCACGCCCCACTTCGCGGCAGAGTACGTCTGGGCGCACATGCGCCTGACCGATGCAGCCCGCTCACGGTTCACGCACCACTATTACGAGGCGGGGCACATGATGTACCTGCAGCCCGAAGCGCGGCTGGGGCAGCTTGCCGCCTTGGCCGAGTTCGTTTCGCCGGCCGCGGGCTAATCGACCGCGCGAACGCCGTCGGCCAGCCTGGCCACCTGCCTGGCGATTCTGGCTGCCCGCACGGCATCGTTGGGGGCCGTGACAACCTGGTGGAGGATCGGATAACGGGCTGAGCGGCCCAGGCCCGCGAAAGCCGCAGCCGCGTCCGGGGCAGCCGCCAGTGCAGCGTCGAGGTCAGCCGGAACTTCAAGCGCTGCGGGTCCTGCGTAGGCCCGGTCCCATCGGCCGTCTGCCTGGGCCCGGTCAATTTCGGCCTGCCCCCGCACCCGCATGCGCCCTGCTTGGATCAGTCCGGCGACCAGTTCCACGTTCCGCTTCGACCACAGGGACCGCGCCCGTCTGGGCGTGAAGTGCTGCCGGAACGTTGCGGAATCCACAGTGTTCCTCCGGCCGTCGATCCAGCCGCTGCACAGCGCTTCCTCCAGCGCTTCGGCATAGGTGAGCGACGTAGGAATCCGGGCCCCCTTTTTCGCCAGGATCAGCCAGACGCCGTCACTCGCTTCGTCATTCTCTTGGAGCCAGGCCTGCCAGGCGGCGGCGTCGGCAACAACCAGTTCGGGCGGGGCGGCTCGTTCAGTCATTGTCGATGTCCTTGGTGCGGGGAAACCGGCCGGGGCGGCATCCCTTGAGTATTCCCCAGATTGGGGACAGCTTTTGTCCGCAGGCCTGGTGGGCATCCTTGCGGGCCGCCGGTCCCTTGGATAGCTTCGCCTGCACACGGCTGGCGTGTGGCACGGCACGGGAGGCAGGGCATGGGCAAGGTCGCATGGGGATTTACCAGTTCGATCGACGGGTTCATTGCCGGACCCGGCCACGACATGGCGTGGTTCGACGCAATGGAACCGCTGCCGCCGGGACTCACCGGGCGGATGGCCGAGGCGGTGGGCGTGATTATCTCCGGCCGTAACGGGTATGACACTGCCAAGGACCAGCAGGATGAGCGGGAGGGAGCCACCGCTGAGGCGTACGGGGGCGCCTGGTCCGGGACGGAGTTCATCCTGACGCACCGCCCGGAGGAACTGGCCGGGGATCCAACCGTGACCGCACTGAACTGTGACGTGGTGGAGGCTGTCCGCCGGGCCCGGGAGATTGCCGGGGAGAAAGACGTGCAGATCATCAGCGCGGACATAGCCCGCCAGGCGCTGGAGCACGGCCTCATTGATGAGCTGCAGGTGTTCGTGGCTCCGGTGATGCTGGGTGACGGGATCCGCATCTTCGATTTCCCCGGCGGCCGGCGCTATGACTGGGAACTGACCGGCATCGTTGCGGGGGCGGAGCGGAGCTTTGGCCGGACCTACCGGCCAAGCCGGTCAGCCCCGGAATGATGTGAGCCGCTAGCGCGTGGCGAAGTGGATCCAGACGCCGATAATCCACGCGGTTCCGGCGGCGAGCGCCAGCCCCAGTTCCACCAGCATCCCGAGTCCGGTGGCCTTCAGCGCAGCCCAGGAAGACGACGCCGCTGCCGGGAAACTGCGCTGGCGGGCGTATTCGCTGAGCAGGAGCCCGCCTGCAAACCCGACGATCAGCCCCACCACCGGTATAAAGAACATCCCGGCGATGCCGGCAGCCAGGCCGATCAGCACAGAACGGTTGGGGATTTGCCGCTGTTTCAGCTTCCTGCCGGTTAGGACGGCGCTGGCGGACAGCCCGGTCAGCGCGAACAGGGCTCCGAAAGCGAACGACCACCAGCCGGCGCCGCTGCTGACACCAATGGCCCAGCCCAGGAATGCCAAGAGAATCAGGATGCTGCCCGGCAGCACCGGCACCACTATTCCCGCCACACCCACGGCGATCAGCAGGCCGGCGACGATGGTAATAAAGAGATCGGCATCCATGCAGCCAGTCTGCCACGCGGCTCCACCCCTCCGAATGCACCCAACGGGCCATACAGTAAGGTTACTTAGGAAGTGATCACCTTCAGCCCGCAGCACTCAACGGCAAGAGGAGAAGCAGATGAGCACGGAACCAGGAAGCACCGCCGCGGGTGAACCCCGCCACCGCGACCGCGCAGCGCAGGACGAAGGTGACGGCGCCACCCGGCGGATCCGAAGCGAGGAGATCCGGCAGGACGCCGACAGCAACCCGACCCGGCGCATGGAAACACCTTCTACCGAACCAGTTCGGACCGGGACGAACGAGCCGGGTGACACGCAGGTCCTGGACACCACCGGCCACCGGGCCGACAGTGAAGTCTCCGGCACCCGGGACCCGAACGATGCCGCCTACCGTACGGAACGGACCGGCACCTACCGGGCACCCGCCCGCGACGCCGGCGCCCACGACACCCAACATGACCGGGCCGGTCAAAGGACCCGGGAGGATGCACCTGCAGGCGGCCTGCGGAACCGGGAAGCGCTGCTGGCGGCAGAACGTGAACGCTTCGGCGGCATCAAGTTCGGCGCAGCGTTCTTCGGGTGGCTGACCGCCACCGGCATGGTGGTGCTGCTCTCAGCCCTGGCGGCAGCCATTGGTGCGGCCGTCGGCGTCTCGACCGACAGTGACCTGGGCGTCGCCCTCGACCAGGTCACCTCCAACCAGTCCGCCAACCTGGTCGGCGCCATCATCACGTTGGCTGTCCTGCTGCTGGCCTACTACGCCGGCGGCTATGTCGCAGGGCGGATGGCACGGTTCAACGGAGCCAAGCAGGGACTCGCCGTCTGGTTGTGGGCTTTGGTGGCCGCCGCCGTCGTCATCGTCCTGGGCCTGATCCTGAACGATGACATCCGCAGCCTCACC
Source organism: Arthrobacter sp. 7Tela_A1 (assembly GCF_049311065.1). NCBI lineage: Bacteria > Bacillati > Actinomycetota > Actinomycetes > Micrococcales > Micrococcaceae > Arthrobacter > Arthrobacter sp. 7Tela_A1. The sequence goes on from NZ_JAXIOO010000016.1 coordinate 33,176, forward strand.
CAGCTGAACACTGTGGCAGCACTGCCCCAGGACCTGGGCGACGTAAGCGCCGGAACCTGGCTGGCCCTGGTAGCCACACTGGCAGTGAGCCTGGTAGGCGCCATCCTCGGCGGCCTCGCCGGGATGCGGTTCCACCGCCGCGTGGACCGCGCCACCTTCACTCCGGAACCCCAGACCACGTAGGGCGACACAAAAAAGCCGCCCCCGGGAAGCGTCCCGGGGGCGGCTTCTTGGATCCAAACACCGCTATTCCGCTGAAGCCGGACCGTACTCGTAGAACCCGGCACCCGATTTCCTGCCCAGACGACCCTGTTCCACGAGTGCGGCGACTGTGGAGCTGGGCCTATCCGCCGGATCCCCGGTTTCGGCATAGGTGCACTCCGCAATGAAGTGAATGACATCCAGTCCGACCATGTCCATGAGCTCGAACGGCCCCATGGGATGGCGGAGGGCAGTTCGGGCGGTGGAATCGATGTCCTCACGGGTGGCCACGCCGGCCTCCGCCAGCGCCAGGGCCTCACGCTGAATCGCACCCATCAGGCGGTTGGCGATAAACCCGGGAACCTCCCGGTTAATAAGCACGGGTTCCTTGCCGAAAGCACGCGCCAGTGCCATGACCGTCTCCACGGTCTGCTGTGAGGTGGCGTCATGGCGCACCACCTCGACGCACTTCATCACCAGGGCCGGATTGAAGAAGTGCATGTTGCAGACCTTGTCGGGGCGGCCTGACTCCCCTGCGATCTTTGAGGACCCCAGCGTCGAGGAATTGGTGACAAGGATCGTATGGGGAGGGCACATGCGCCCAAGTTCCGCAAAAATGTCCCGCTTGATGTCCAGCCGCTCGGTGGCGGCTTCGATGACGACGTCGGCACGGGCCGCTGCGGACAGGTCGCCTGCATACTCGATGCGGCCCAGCGCCGCTGACGCGTCCTCCTCCGTCAGCTTTTGCTTGCCCACCCGGCCCTTGGCCCAGCGCGCCAAATCCTGTTTCGCTGCGGTCAGGCCCTCAGCCGAGATGTCCTGAAGGATGGTTGGGAATCCGGTGAGCGCGGCCGTCATGGCAATCTGCCGGCCCATCGTTCCAGCCCCCACGACCATGACGCGGATGGTCCGAAGCCCAGGGTCCGTGTGCGCAGCGGAGCTCATGCCGGAATACCTCCGCGCAGATAGACAGTAGTGGTGTGGGTGAAGAACTCGCGGGCAGCGCTGCCCTGTTCCTTGGGACCGTAACCGGACTTCTTCGTCCCGCCGAAGGGAACGTGTGGATCGGCCCCGGCGGATTCGGAGTTTATGTGCAGGATGCCAACGTCAAGTTCATCGAGAGCGTCCAGGATCCGCGTGGCATCCTGCGTAAATACTGCGGCGCTCAGCCCGAACTCACTTTCATTGGCAAGGTCGAAAGCGTCCTGAACATCCGCGGCACGGCGTACGGCCAGCACCGGCCCAAACAGTTCTTCCCGCCACGCAATATTCTCCGCCGCGTTACCGGCCGGCACCTCCAAGACCGAAGGCGCCAGGAAACTGCCTGCGGTCTGGCATGCTTCGCTTCCAGCGGGGTCCGGGGTACTTCCGCAGACCAGCTTGGCGCCCTGGTCCAGAGCGGTACGGATACCTGCGCGTATTTCCTCGGCGGCCGAAGCGGATACCACCGGGCCCATATGGGTGGCAGGGTCCGCCGGATCGCCAACAACCCATTCCTGCAGACGGGATTGGAGCCGTTCCAGGAACACGTCCGCTATTTCTTCCTGAAGGATCAGTCTGGACGTAGCAGTGCACTTCTGCCCGCTGGAACGGAACGCCCCGAAGAGGACCTGGTCCACGGCGAGCTCCAAGTCTGCATCGGCCAGGACGATCGCCGCGTTTTTTCCGCCCATCTCCGCCTGCACCGGAATTCCCCGAAGGGCGGCTTTCCCGGAGAGGGTGCGGCCCACACCTGTGGACCCAGTAAAGGTGAGGCCGTCCAGGTCAGGGTGCTCCACCAGTTCGTTGCCCAGTTCCCCAGAGCCGAACACGAGGTTCAGGACTCCTGGCGGCAGCCCGGCCGCTTCCAGCGCCTGCACCAGCCGCATCGCCAGCAGCGGCACCAGGCTGGCGGGTTTGAACACCACGGTGTTCCCGTAAATGAGTGCGGGCGCTATCTTCCATGCCGGGATAGCGATCGGAAAGTTGAATGGCGTAATGACCCCCACAACCCCGAGCGGCCTGCGGGTAACGAGGATCCGCTCGCCCCGGCGCGGGGACTGGAAAACCTCGCCGGCCGGCCTGTCGCCCTCATTGCCGTAATACCGGAGGATTTGAGCCGCCCGCACCACCTCCCCAATACCTTCCGCAAGGGTCTTTCCCTCCTCGCGTGCCAGCTCCAGGCCCCACGCCTCGGCGTTGGCTTCGAGGTGCCCTGCAGCTCGTACAAGCACCCCTCCACGCTCATGCATCGGAGTGCGGGCCCACCCACGTGCGGCCGACCGGGCTGCGGCCATCGCCGCGCGTACATCTGAGGCGACAGCTTCCGCGCCGTGCGCAACTATTTCTCCTGGCCTCGAGGGATTCGCTGAGACCAATGTGGTCCCCGTGCCCTCACTCCATTCGCCGTTAACGTAAATCTTCAGGTCTACAGGCTCGCGTCGCGGGGCCTGGGCAAGGTCGGTGGTCGTTTCCATATTCCTGTTCATTTCATCCAAAGGGTGCAGTCGGCTGCACAGAAGTCTCTAGCGGAAGGCCGGGACGCCGGTGAGCTTGTTGCCCAGAATGAGTGTGTGCACTTCATCCGTTCCCTCATAAGTTCGAACTGATTCCAGGTTGTTCGCGTGACGCATCGGGGAGTAGTCCAAGGTGATGCCGTTCCCGCCCAGTATCGTTCGGGCTTCCCGGCAAATGGCGATCGCTTCCCGGCAGTTGTTCAGCTTGCCCAGGGAAATCTGGTGGAGATCAAGCGTCCCGGCGTCTTTCTTGCGTCCGATATGAAGTGCCAGAAGGAATCCTTTGTTGATCTCCAGGGCCATGTCCACCAGCTTCTGCTGGGTCAGCTGATACCCGGCCAGCGGTTTGTCGAACTGCATTCTCGTCTGGGCGTAGGCCAGTGCATCTTCGAAGGCGTCCCGCGCGGCGCCCATGGCACCCCAGATGATGCCGTAACGGGCCTCATTCAAGCAGGAGAAGGGTCCCCTGAGGCCCACGGCGCCGGGGAGCACAGCCTCAGCGGGCAGGCGTACTTCAGTCAGTTCAATTTCACACTGGATTGAGGCCCGCATGGAAAGTTTCGGTTCGATCGGGGTTGCGGTGAATCCGGGGGTGTCGGTGGGGACCACGAATCCCCGTATGCCGCCGTCGGTCTGCGCCCAGATAACAGCTACTTGCGCTACTGATGCCAGGCCGATCCATCGCTTTGTTCCGTTGAGCACCCAGTCTTCGCCGTCGCGGCGGGCAAAGGTGGTCATGCTGGAGGGGTCGGAGCCCGCTGTGGGTTCAGTGAGGCCGAAGCACCCGATGGCCTGGCCCGCAGCCATGGCCGGCAGCCACTGCTTCTTTTGTTCTTCCGAACCGTGTTTGTGGATGGCGGACATGGCAAGCGAGCCCTGGACCGAGACGAATGTCCGCAGCCCGGAGTCCCCGGCTTCCAGTTCCGCCCCGGCCAATCCGTACTCCACCGCGGAACGCCCGGCGCAGCCATAACCGTCCAGATGCATTCCCAGCAGGCCGAGCTTGGCCATTTTGGGGACGATCTCGAGAGGAAAGTGCGCGTCTTCGTACCAAGCTGCGATGTTCGGTTTGATTTCCGCCTGGACAAATGCCCGGACCTGGTTCCGCAATTCCAGTTCGCCGGGAGAGAGCAGCGCATCGAAATCGATGAGATCGCTCGGTTCAAGTTCGGTGTTCAGTGCGTCGGTAGTCATCTGTCTTTCCCTCATTGGCCGGGGTTCGAATAATGGATGGTGCTCGTGTTGCAAAGAAGGCTTTGATGTTCTCCCAATTCAGGAGGAACACGGGTGTAAAGAGCGGGCGTCCGGGAGAGCCCGATGGGGTTGGCAATATGGCGTGTGGTTCGCCCATTCGATTCGTCGGTTGTGGCAACAACTGGTTCCAGGCCGAGGGACCCGGCAAATTCGATGGCCTCCAGCACGGAGTTCACTTTGCCGGCCGGTACGCCGGCTGACATCAGCTGTTCCTGCCATTCCGCGGCGGTCCGGCTTTGAAGTGCTTCCTCGATCAGCACTTTCAACTCCTGCCTGTGCTTCACCCTCAGCGGATTCGTAGCGAATCGTTCGTCCCGGCTCAGGCCTTGGAGCCGAAGCTCACCGATCAGGGACGCAAACTGCCTGTCGTTGCCGACGCCCACCGCGAGTACGCCGTCAGCCGTGTTGAACGTTTCATACGGCGCGATGCTTGGGTGTGCGTTGCCTAGCCGGGCCGGCGCCTCTCCCGTGGAGAGGGTCCCGCTGGCCTGGTTGGTCAAGCCTGCCAACAGGGAGGTGAGCAGCGAAATCCTGACCTGCTGCCCGTTCCCTGACTGTTCCCGCTCCCGCAGCGCCAACAGGATTCCAGTCATGGCGTTCTGCGCAGCAAGCACATCCACAAGCGCCACTCCGACCTTGCTGGGCGGGCCATCCGGCTCCCCAGTGATACTCATGAGTCCACCCAGCGCCTGGACCAGCAGGTCGAATCCGGGAAGGCGGGCGCCCTCCCGATCCCCAAATCCTGAAATGGAGCAGTACACCAGCTTGGGGTTATGCCCTTTGAGCTGGTCGTAGCCGAGTCCGAATTTGGTAAGGACCCCAGGCCGGAAGTTCTCGATTAATACGTCCGCTTCCCTGATGTGTTCCATGAGGGCCGCCAGATCATCCTGGTCGTTGAAATCGACCACCACGGAACGCTTGTTCCGGTTTACGGCGGCAAAATACGTGCTGGTTCCGTCCGGCGTTACCGGCGGGCACCAACTGCGGGTTTCGTCCCCGAACGGGCTTTCAACCTTGAGGACATCTGCTCCGAAATCTGCAAGCATCATCGAAGCCAGAGGGCCGGCCAGAATCCGCGACAGGTCGACAATCCTGATGTTATTTAAGGGCTGAGGCATCTTGTCCTTACTTCCCTGATCCAGGGTTACGTGCTGCATGGCAATGGCTAGTAGCTCGCCGGCGCCGGGGTACCTTTTGCGGCACCGCGGCAGTACTTGGCAGCGAGCGCTTCAGAACCACGGGCGAGAAGGGCTACGTCGGCGCCGACATTGATGAAATCTGCACCGGCTTCGGCATAGGCACGGGCCTGGGGTTCCTGGAAGGCATTGACGCCCACGATCTTCCCCTGCGCCTTGACGGTCCGGATAACACGCATAACCGATTCGACCACCTCGGGGTGGTCTTGCTGCCCGAGCAGGCCCATCGTGGCTGCCATATCCGCCGGACCGATAAAGATGCCGTCGATCCCTTCCGTGGCGGCGATCGCAGCGGTGTTGGCTACCGCTTCAACAGACTCAACCTGCACAAGCAGCGAGATGAAGTCATTCGCCCGGGCCAGATAGTCAGGGACGCGGTTCCAGCGGGCTGAACGTGCCAGTGCGGCACCGACACCGCGCACGCCCTCCGGAGGGTATTGCGTTGCCTCCACTGCCTGTCGCGCCTGATCAGCGTTGTGGACCATGGGCACAATCAGCGACTGGGCGCCGATGTCCAGGAACTGCTTGATCACCACCGGGTCGTTGGCCGGAACCCGGACCAGGGCCACGGGCGGGTAGCCAGCGATCGCCCGGAGCTGGTCCAGGACGGATTCGAGACCCATCGGCCCGTGCTCCCCGTCGATCAGCAGATAGTCCAGTCCGGACCCGGCGCAGATCTCAGCGACGCCGGCGTCGCCTGAATTCAGGAACATTCCGGCTGCCGTGCAGCCGCCTTCGAACAGATCCTTGAAGGACCTCGGCGGGTCTATTCGAAACGGCATGTGATGGTCCCAAGCTTGCCGTAGTCCGCGGCGATGGTGTCGCCCTTGTAAACCCGCACTGGGCGGGTGAAGGAACCGGCAAGGATTATTTCCCCGGCCCCAAGGCCATCGCCGTGGGCAGCGATCGCGTTCGCCAGCCAGTACACGCCGGCTGCGGGGTGGTTCAGAACGCCAGCGGCGACGCCGGTCTCTTCCACTGTCTGATTCTTATAGAGGATCGCTGAGATCCAGCGCAGATCCATGTCATGGGGGTCGACGGGGTTCCCGCCAACAACCATTGCTCCCATTGCGGCGTTGTCGCTAATGGTGTCAACGATGGTCCGGCCCTCCATCTCGATACGCGAGTCCAGTATCTCCAGCGCGGGAACAACGTACTTTGTGGCATCGAGAACATCGAAGACGGTGGCGTTGGGTCCGTTGATGGATTTTCCCAGGACAAAAGCCAGCTCCACTTCCACGCGCGGATGGGTGAATTCGTCCCACGGGATGATGCTGCCGTTTTCCAGCACCATGTCATCAAAGATGATCCCGTAATCCGGTTCCGTAATCCCGACAGCCGCCTGCATGGCCTTGGATGTCAGACCGATCTTGCGGCCGGCAAGACGGCGCCCGTTAGCTTCAGAGCGCCTGCGCCAGAGGTCTTGCACCCGGTACGAATCCTGGACATTCATGTCCGGATACCGTGCAGTCAGCCGTTCAACCGGAACACGGGTCCGACCCGCTTCGACGAGTTCGTCGGCGATGGCAGTGATGGTGTCATCACTGAGCATGGTCAGCCTTTCGATTGAGGATAAGGGTAGATGGTCCAGTAGGCATGGGTGTTCACCATCCGGTCCGGATGGCGTCCCCGCGTACCTGCTGAAAGAGTTGGCGGGTCCCGCGCTGAAGGACACCGACATCGCTGCCGACCGCAACCAGGGCGGCGCCCTTCATCGCCCACTCACGGCCGTCAGCGGGAGAGCTTGCGTAGAGTCCAAAGTGCCGGCCCACGCTTTGGACTGTCTCAAGGACGTGGCCCAGCGCTTCACGAACCTCGGGGTGCCGCGGGTTCCCGAGGTGGCCAAGGGAGGCAGCCAGATCACCTGTCCCAACAAAGACGCCGTCGACGCCCTGGACCAGGGCGATTTCCTTGACCGACTCCAACCCGGCGGCAGATTCGATCTGGACGAAAAGACAGATAGATTCGTGGGCTGTCCTGAGGTAATCGGTGTGGCGCCCAAAGTCGGCCGCCCTGCTCAGGGTGCTGGCTACGCCCCGGTTGCCCGCCGGGGGATAACGCGTCGCTGCGACCACCTCAGCTGCCTGTTGCGGCGTCTCGACTCCGGGCACCAGGAGGTTCCGCACCCCCAGGTCGAGGTACTGCTTGATGAGCGTCGAATCACGGTCCGGAGTTCGGGCCATGACCTCGACGAGGCCGCGGGCGGACTGTACCTGTCCCAGAACGGTCGTCAGCGTGTTGGGCGCGTGCTCGGCGTCGATCAGTACCCAGTCCGCTCCTGATCCGGCGCAGATTTCGGCGGAGTACGGATTTGCGAGCCCCAGCCACAGCCCATACTGGGGTTCGCCGGATCCCAGCTGGTCCCTCAGGGTCATGGGAGGGCCACCGCAGCGGCAATTTCCAATGCGTTCAACGCTTCAGAGCCTTTCGGTTTCGAGCGTGCATCTTCCGCACCCACGCAGGACGTGAGAGCCACATCATCAGGATCACGACGACGGCGGAAACCGCTGTCATCATCACAGCCACAGCTGCCACCTGGGTGAACAGTCCTTCTCCCCAGACCTGGAACAGCAAGGCACTGACCATCGGGGTCTGGCCGGTGCCAAGGAGCACGGCAACCTCAAGGTCGCCGATGATCCGCACGAACACCAGGGCGAATGTGGCAAAAATGCCAGGACGCAGCAGCGGCAGCACAATCTGTCCGAAGGTCCGCCCGGCTCCCGCTCCACAGAGGCGGGAGGCGTCTTCCAAGCTGCCGTCGATTTGTGCGGAGGTTCCTTCAAGGGAAATCACTGCGTAGGGCAGGAATGAAACGAAGTACGCCATGCCCATGATCAGCAGTGTGCCGCCGAGGTTGAAAGGGGCAGCGGCGAAAGCGAAAATGAATGCCGCCGCCAGGACTGCACCAGGGACAACCCCGGGAAACTTGGCTGCTGCCCCCGCCGCTTTCGAGACCCAGTTATTGGATTGGCGGGCATACGTCAGAATCAGGGTGGCGGCCATGACAACCACAAAGCCCGCTGTCACTCCCAGGAATACCGAGTTGCCAATCCCTTCAAGTGCCCCGCCGGCTCCGGAGGCCATTACCTTGTAATTCTCCACCGTCCAGTTCGGGGCAAAGATGTCCGGCTGCCAGTAGCGCTGCAGGCTCAGGAAGATCACCGCAGCAAGTGGAAGTACGGCGGCACAGAGGATGTACGCCAGTCCCACCATCCGCACCGGCCAGCGCCAGCGGCCAAGCGCGATCTTGGCCACCTTCGGCGCCTGGCCGCCCATTCGCGCAAAACGCTGCTTTGAGATCACGGAGTGCTGAAGGTAGTAAAGAACCAGCAGCACGACCAGCAGCAGGACACTCAGCCGCACAGCGGTGCCATAGTCCACCGGGTAGGAGTTCTGGATCGAGCGGACAATCCGCACCGACATGATGTCCAGGTCCGTCCCGCTGCCGATAATGGCTGGAACGGAATACACGCCGGCCCCGATGATTGTGGCCAGGATGAATCCGGAGAGAAGCGACGGCGCCACGGCCGGAAGCGAAATGGTCCGGATAACCCGCAGGGTGCTCGCACCTGAGGCACGTGCGGCCTCCTCCAGCGACGGGTCAAGGGAACGCATCGCCGCAACGATTGGAAGGTAGGTATAGGGGACGGTGAGCAGCACGTACACCAAAATCATTCCGGCGGCCGAGTAGATCTGGAACCCCAGGGGTTCCAGCACGCCTGACAACAGGCCCACCTCAGGGCTGGCGAGGACCACCCACCCAACTGCCAGGGCGACCGCCGGCAGGAACAAGGGGATCAGCGGTAAGGAATCACCTACCGATCCCAGGCCGGCGTCCGTGCGCTCGTTGACCCAGGCCAGGAGGGCGCCGATTGCCAGGGACAGGAAGGCGCTGATGCCCACCACTACCGCAGTGTCTCGGATCATCCCGGGGAACCACGGCTCGTTCACCAGCTCGATCCAGGCCTCCAGCGGCCCGCCGGCCCTTTGGAACATCTGGAACAGCGGGTATGCAACCAGGAAGACCACCAGTGCCGAGAGCGCGAGCAGCAGTCCGCCAAACGCGCGGTTTCGCAGCAGCTTCCCCCAGCCTTTGCGGGCAGGAGGACCCGCCGGGGCCTGCTGCGGATCTTTCACCTGAGGCTTCGGAAGGGTTGGGCTGCTAGTCATCGGTTACCACCCGCAGGAACTCCGAGGGGATGGTGACTTCGATCTCGCTGAGTTCCCGCAGCTGGGGGTCCGGGGCACCGAAAGCCCACACAGTCACCACCTGCTCACCCAACTGGCACTGGTATTCGGTGTGCGATCCGGAGAAGGTCCGGGACATAACCACGCCATGCCAGGCAGCGTCATCGCCCGTTGCGGCTGCCGCCGGCACAATCCGGCACTTCTCCGGGCGGATCATCACTGTCACGGTGTCACCGGGGGCCGCTTCAAACGCCGGGTCGTCGGCGCGCCGGCTTACTTGCATTTCCCTGCCGCACAGCTTCACCTTCATGCTGTCCGCGGACTGCTCGCTGACAGTGGCTTCCATAAAATTGGCCTCGCCGATGAATTCCGCTGTCGAGCGGTTGCTCGGACGTTCGTAGACCGCCACCGGCGAAGCGAGCTGGTCGACCCGTCCGTGCCGCATTACCGCAATTCTGGTGCCAAGACCCATAGCCTCCACCTGGTCGTGGGTGACGTAGACCGCGGCGAACTCCAACTGCTTGTGCAGCCGGACCAGCAGCGACCTGAGCTTTACCCGGATTCTCGCGTCCACGTTGGAGAGCGGTTCGTCGAACAATACGACTGACGGCTCCGAGATGAGGGTGCGCGCCAGCGCAACACGCTGCTGCTGGCCGCCGCTAATCATTCCCGGGTGCTGCTTGCCCAGCCCTCCGAGGCTGACAAGATCGAGATACTCCGCGGCCCGGCTGAGCGCCGCTGATTTCTTCACCCCGGCCGTACGCAGCGGGTAGGCCACGTTCTCAAGCAGGTTCATGTGCGGCCACAGCGCATAGGACTGGAACATCATGTTGACGTCCCGGTCGTTGGGGGCGAGGGCGGTCCCGCTGGCGGAATCATAGGCGGGCTGGCCGTTGATGCTTATGGAACCGCTGGTCGGTGACTCCAGGCCGGCGATGCATCGGAGCAGAGTGGACTTGCCGCATCCACTTGGGCCAAGCAGGACAAGCAATTCACCGGTTCGCACTTCAAAGGACACATCGTCGACGGCGTTGACGAACTCTCCTTCATGCCGCTGGAATTCCTTCACAACGTTTTGAACGGAGAGACGGATTGGCTTGGTCTCAGCGGCTGCCGGGGCACCTTGGGCAACGGGCTGAATTTGGGTAAGGCTCACAGGTGGCCTCCTTATGGGGGGAAGAGTTGGACTTAGTCGAGTTCGAACGCGCCGAGGATTGTGTCGCGCTCATTTACAGCGCGCAGTGGGTCTGCAATGCGTGCGTCATCCGGTGTGGGGCTGCAGCCTTCGACCTCGCTCTCCACCAGGGAGAGGTACAGGCCGTCACCGCAGAACGCGGACTGGCCGGCGGGGCTGAGCATGAAATTAGTGAAAACCAAAGCAGCATTGGGATGGGTGGCCTTAGCGGCCACACCGAGCTGATTGGTAAAGGCAAACACCGGTTCCGGGATAACTACACCCAGCGGGGCACCCGAATTGACCAGTGTCTGGGAGTGGCCTTTGGCCCCGGGGGCCGACAGGGCGACCTGTCCGGCTGCCACCTTCTGGATGGCTGAAACCGATGAATCGAACCAATCGTCATTCTTGTCTCCGAGGTTCTTCAGGTATCCGCTGCCGTATTCATCCATCAGGAGCTGGTAGAAGGAGAGGACGCTGTCAGAGGCGACCTGCGGATCAGTCAAGGTGGCATCCTTCAGAAGCTCAGGATTCTCCAGGTCCTTCCAGCTCTGGGGAGCGGCCGTGATCTTGTCCGTGTTGTAAGTAAGCACCCACGGGGAGGTCACCAACCCAACATGGGCATCATGCGCGAATCCTTCCCGGACGTCGGCGAGGTTCGGCACCACATCCTCGTTCAGGCCCAGGAACCAGTCAGGATCCTGATTGAACATGAGCGGGTCGGTGACGATCACAGCATCAGCGCTTTGGGCACCAATTGAAGTTTCCGAGGCGAACCGGCTGCGCAGGTCACCCGTAGAGAGCCGGGTCATGGTTACGGAGATGTCCGGATACGCCTCCCCGAATGCCTCAACGAGTGCAGCGTTGACGTCCTCGGTTGCCGCCGAGTAGACAACCAGCTCCCCTTCGGCTGAGGCCCGCTGCTCAACATCAGTGAAGTCGGTACCAAGCTCTGCTGCCACGCTCTGGTCTCCGCAGGAGGTCAGGGCGACCGCTGCCAAAGCCAAACAGGCGACTCGAGGGAGGAAGGTGCTAAACGCAGAGTTCATCGATTTACTCCAAGGGGGTGTCGCCACTTCACTGTGGCGGGATTCAAACATGGTGTGACTGGTGTCACTCGGTTCATCAGACAGTATCCGCGTCTTGGGAATCACGTCTCGGGACAGCCTAACCAAGCACTCCCGCACCTTTAGATGAATGGACCATTACGTCAGGAGGCCTCTTGTCCAAATGGCCAGGTGGTGGTATTCGCCGCCAATTAAACAAAAGCAGCCCGTCCGAAGCTAGTCGGGGACTGCAATTGCCTAAATGTTCAACCGTGCTCAGTCAGCGAGTCCTTCGCTGCGGAGCGCGAGCCATAGCCGGCTGGATGTGGTGGGATCCGTCAGATCCAAGCCCAGCATTTTTTCGGCTGAAGAGACGCGGTAACGCAGGGTGTTCCGATGGAGGGCCAAGGACTCCGCTGCTGCTTCCCAGCGGCCCCGGCAGCGCAGGTATTCGACCACTGCTTCCACCACCTGGGGACTGCCGTCGCGCTGGAGTTTGTGCACCCAGTCGCTGGGAGTCTCTCCTTGATAATGGGACCTGTCCACCACGGTGCCGGCAGGAGCCTTACGGATGTCGTTCATCCAGTGCTGCCACCGGTGTGAGAGCTTATTAGCGGGCACCTGCTCGGTCAGCAGCACCCTGAGGGCCGGGTGCCGGTCAACCAATGCCACAAGTTCGGGAGCCATAGCCTGAAACTGGACGCGGTTGAGCAGGAGCCACAGCTCATCGTCGTCGATGTACGCAAGCAACTGACGCGCATCAGGCGGCATTGCAGCTTCGAGCAAATCGAGGAGATCGTCTGGATCCCATGCCGATACGCCTCGGACACAGACAATGTGGGGGCGGCTGGGAGGTGTCGCCAGCCCCATCTCCGCCGCAAGTTCCAAGGCGCTGTCTATCCGCTGGGAAAAGATCAGCCGGGTAATCGAGTCCCGTACCATGCGAGACGCTGTCTGGAGCCGTCGCATGTCTCGCAGAAGCAGCCGCAGAAGCATGGCGGCGCTGCCGCCGAATCTGTGCATCTCAGGATGCAGCGGGGCATCGCAGGCCAAAATGAGTACCGCGGTTGCCCGCCCTTCCGCACCGACCGGGAACGCCATCAGCTCCTGCCCGGCAGCCGACCGACCGGTAGCCGGTTTAAGCGAAGGGCGGGGAATGATGGCCACTGCTTCGGCAAGCGCATCCTGGTCTACCTCGCCTGAGGTCCCGGCCTGCACGGACTCAATCAAACGGCCGCTTGTAGTAACCAACGCAGCCCATGCGGCACTGTTGTCGATAAGGCAGCTGAGAATCGCAGAGATCGGGTATTTAGAACCCGATGCGCGGACGAGGTCCACGTATGCCAATTGTGAAGTGTCCATGACCTCTCCGAGACTAGTCGCTGTCAGGAAAACTCCGCTCCTTTTTACCGTGTATGAAGCCAGTCACAAGTGAATTGAACTCTGCAGGCTTTTCGAAGGGCACCCACAAACCACATTCGCCGAAAACGTGGAGCTGAGCACGCGGAATACGGCTGAGCATAAAAACCGCATTCTCGTACGACTGGGCCCGGTTCTCCCTGCCCCAGACAATCAGCGTCTCGGCCTGGATCTCGTCCAGGCGCTTCCACAAGTCCTCGGGCGTATGCCGGGCAGATGTCCTCCCCTCCGGCGCCTTCTCCATAAACTCCGGTTCAACGCTGGCTTCATACCGCTCGCGCACCACATCCTCAGTGATCAGGGACGGATCATAAATCAGCTGGGAGAGGTATTCATGCATCTTCTCCGGCGTCGGCCCACTGCCTCCGTAATAGACCTGGCTGGCAGTCACCTTCCGGCGCAGGCCGAACATGGTCTGTCCACCGGCGGAACTAACCAGTACGAGCCGGTCCACAACGTCCGGACGTTCCACAGCCAGCCGGATGGCCACCGCACCTCCGGTGGCCATCCCCAGCACGTTTGCCCGGTCAATTCCCAAAGACCCGAGGAGGGCCGCCATGACTTCGGCGTACATCGCGTTACGCCCGCTCCCCACGTCGGGCTTGTCTGATTTTCCGTAGCCGGGAAGATCCACGACGATCACCCGGAAGTGCCGCGAGAGTTCCTCCACATTGCGGCCGAAGTTACCCCAGCCGAAGGCGCCCGGGGCACCGCCGTGGATGCAGAGCAGCACAGGTCCTTCGCCGGCCTCGTGGTAGTGGACACGGACGTCGCCGGCCTGGGCAAACCTGGACGTTGAGTCATACGTCAGCATGCGGGCACCACGTTTGTTCGGGCGTCCGCCAAGGCGTTTCCCTGAAGCGGCGGTGCCGCTATCCGGCGGTCCCATCCAGCGATGAAACGAAGCACAAAATGGTTGAACTCATCTGCGCGCTCAACCATGGTCCAGTGTCCGCAGTGCCCAAAGACCACCAGGTCAGCGTTGGCGAATGATTCCATTCCCGCCAGCGCATCTTCCGGCGGGTTCACCTTGTCTTCCCGCCCAAAGAGAAACAGCATCGGCACGGGGCAGGCCCCGGCCCGGTCTTCTGCAAACGGGTAGTCGGCTTTGCTGGCTTCCCTTAGCCGGGTGGATTCCTGGTGCTGCTCATACGCCCCGGGGCGTTCAGCCACCCGGGTTCGGAACTCCACCAGCGGCTCCGGAATCATGCGCGGATCATGTACGAGGTGTTCCATGGACCGGCGGACCATAGCCGGGGAGTACCCTCCCATGTCCTTGTGGGAAGTCAGATTCGGCTCGAACCGTGATCCGGATTCCCATCTGGCTCCGCCGGTCCCGACCACTACTCCTCCCGCCACCCGTTCAGGGTGCTCCAGTACCAGGCTGGTGAGCACCATCCCGCCGAGTGAGTTGCCGACTACGTAGGCTTTTGGCAGCTCGAGCGCGTCAAGGAGCCGGATGACCAGGTCGACCTGGTTGGGCCGGACTGCCGGAACATCCCCGGGCGCCTCCGTGAAGCCATACCCGTAGAGGTCCGGGGCGATGACCCGGTGGCCTGCGGCTACGAGAGCCGGGATGGTGAGGTAGAAGTTCGCAGCTGCTGTGATGCCGATGGCCGAGCCGTGGAGCAGGACCACCGGGACACCGTCCGGGCGTCCCTCATCCAAGTAATGGATGCGCTCGCCCGGACGGGTGGAGAGCCAACGGGATTCGTAGCCGAAGTACTCGGCAATGAGTGAAGAATCATCTGCGCTCATAGTTAACCGCTCAGGCCAGGACTGGCCATTTGGCGAAGCCAATACCTGTGAAACAGGCGTGGACAGGCAGGTAGTCGATCACCTCGCCGGGGCGGTTCATCGCCGCGGCCAGCGAAATCCAGGCGCGGATCTCTCCCGTACCCGATCGCATGGTGTCCGAATCGAAACTGAACAGCTTGGCCAGGGCATCGACGTCGTTCCGCTCTACGCGCTCCAGGACCCACTTGTCCAGCGGGACATCGATGTCTCCGCGGTTGAAGTCCTTGTCCGACGGGAAGTGGCTGAGTCCGCCCGAGGCGACCAGAACGATCTTCTCCTCACGCATGTTCAGGATCTCGGCGATCGCGCGGCCCAGGTCGGCGCACCGTTCCCCTCCGGCCAGCGGGGTGTAGTACTCATTGATCAGGATGCAGACGATCGGGATCTCACGCGACGGATCGAGCTCGGGAGCAATCCGGGCAGCCATGTGGGGCAACCCGTACCCGTCCCGGCCCTGGGGATTGAACCGGTTCAGGGTAGCAATGTCGAAATTCCGCTTAACCAGTCCATGCGCAAGGGCCTTGGCAACCCCGACGTCATTCTTGAAGGTAATGGTGGCGCGGTCTTTCATGGGAACGTCCCATTCGTACGCCTGATGCCCCCACATCTCTTCCTCGCCTGTGTAGATGGCCAGCGTGGGGTTGTTCGAGAGGTTGAACAGATCGCCTTGGTCATCGCCGATGAAGACCAGTACGTCAGGCTCGTATTCCTCAACCGCTTTGCGCATGTCCGCGAAATCTTCATGGATCCGCGCGTAGAGCTCCTGGCAGTACTCCAGGCTATCCCGCTGCCGTGCCGCCTCCGGGTACCGTTCAAAGACGCCGGGAGCAACCCTGTCAGTCATCCACTTCTGCCAATGTTCCGGGGGACGGAACATTCCAGCTGCATGGGAACATGCCAAGCCAAGACCAATCATTATGCATTCTCCTTTGTGTGGTGAAACCGAATTGGTTGTTCGCTGCGGGCAAGCGCAGTCAGTACCCGGTGGGCTGCTTCGACGTCGGCTTCCGGGATGCCTGAGAGTGCGGCTTCGTTGAAGCGGCGGGCATTCTCGGCTACCTGCCGGCGGAGGGTGCGGCCCCGGGGCGTCTGCCGGAAACCCGAACCGGTGACTTCGACCAGGTTCCCCTCGATGAGCTCGCTCAAAGCGTCCTCGATGGCCTGCGGCCCAAGGAACGCCGAAGACACAAGTTCGTCGACGGTCTGTGGACCCGTTGAGAGCCTTTTGAGCACCCGGCTGCTGCCCGCACTGAGCCCGAAACGGGACCTGTGCTCATCGAATTCCCGTGAAAGCCGGTGGTTCACCGCGGTCACGAGCTGGGCGAAGGGAGCAGGCTCGCTCTCCGGCGAGGCGTCTTCCGTTGCAGCTGCGGCCCCGGGACCGGAGGAAGGGAAGGAAGCTGATGCGGAGTAGCCGCCTTGGACGAACAGCAGCGGCTCCCCGTCGGCCACGGCGCAGCGCTCTACGTGTCCAAGGAGGATCTGGTGATCACCGCCGGGCAGGACGTCGTAGGTCCGGCATTCAAAGCGCGCGATGGCTCCTTCGATCAACGGGACCCCGGCAAGCCCCTGGGTCCACTCAATCTGCTCGAAAGCACCGGTCCCTCCCTGTGGCGACGCGACGATTCGAGCGACATCCACCTGATCGGCAGAGAGCACGTTGACGGCAAAATGCTGTGCTCCGACGAACGCCGGTGCCCTCCCAGAGGTGTTCTGCACGGACCAGAGGATGAGCGGCGGGTCCAGTGACACCGCGGCAAACGAATTGACGGTCATGCCAACGGGCATGCCTCCGTTGAGCGTGGTGATCACGGCGACGCCCGTGCCGTATTGGCCCAGCGCACTGCGGAACGCCCTTCGGTCCTGAACGGGATCGCTGACTTGGTATTCGGCTCCCGGAGCCGTGACGACGCTCATCGGTGGTACGCCAGGGCGCGCATGGACGGGTTGTCTTCAAAACTCGGACCCGGCAAGCCCAGCAAACACTGTGAATACAAGGTCGCGGCCGCCTCCCGTCCAGCTGAACCGTGCACACGCATCGCGTGCAGATCGCGGACAACCGTCTGCAGGTGATTAGTCGAGAGGATCGCTCCGGCTCCGGCCACCGGCCAGATCTCTTGCAGGGCGTTGAGGCTGATGGCAATGGAGTCCGCCGCCTCAAACCTGACCTTCATGCGTTGTTCCGGATCCGCCACTCCACCGGCGCAGGCGATTTCGAACAGGCTCCGCCAGTTCTGGAGATGCCGTTCCTTCACCGTCTGCACCATCGAGATCGCCCCGGCCAGGCGGACCAGCAAATGAGGGTTTTCGGTGACCGACACCCCGGTGCCGCGCCGGGCCCTGCGGACCTTGCTTTCGGTAATGAACTCCTCCAGGCCGCCCAGCGTCGCGCCGACGGCGGAGTTGGCCATGGTGGAGTTGAAGATGGACATAAACGAGACCCGGTAGAGAGGTCCGTCGTTGACCTCCCAGCCGGGATTCTGGTCGCTGTAGGTGTTGCTCAGCAGATGCACCCTGTAGTCGGGAACAAACGCGTCGTTTACTGTCACGGATTTACTTCCGGTGCCCTTGAGGCCGGAAACATCCCAGCTGTCCTGGGCCACAGAGAAGTCGCTGCGCGGGATGACAAAGTTACGGTCACCGCCGCCAAGAATGACCCAGTCGGCATGGTCGACACCGCTGGAGAATCCCCACGTGCCGCTCACGATGTATCCGCCTTCAACCTCCGTCCACTTGCCAGTCGGGGCATACGAACTCGAGGCGCGCGTGTCCGGGCCGTCCTGCCAGAACTCATCCTGCAGCCGCTTGTCCATCAGCGCGATCTCGAACGAGTGCACATTGAGCTGCCCGCCAATCCAGCCGGCGGAGGATTCAGCGCCCGCGATCTTCATGATGCCTTCGAAGAAGCTGGCGGGTGCCATTTCGAGGCCTCCGTACCGCATGGGCGTCAGCGCCCGGAACACACCGGCGCGGCGCATAGCCTCCACCGTGGCCGTCGGAACCTGCCCGATTCGCTCGGTCTCTGCACGGCCGTTCCGGATGATTTCCAGGATGTCGTCGACGGCGCCAAGGTAGTTGGCGCCGGCTTCATACGCGCGCTTGGCGTAGTCGTCGTGGCCAGCACCCTGCCCGTTACGAACAGGTTCCGTCTCTATGGTTCCTAAGGTGGCGTGCATGCCGGGTCCTCTCACGTGGGTTGTGCGGCGGGCCGCATCCGGAAGGCGAATAACGGCCACATTGCCGGTTTCGCGTGACCGGTGGTGCAGCCGATCTACCCATCACCCTAGGACCGGGCGATTGGACTGTCTTTGGCCGTAACGCCCAACATGGGAGCTCCGTTTAGATAAGCCGCTGAGAATCAGAGGCTGGCCCGCCTCACACCGATGGACAAACCGCCGCCCCGAACACAAAAAGCCGCCCCCGGGAATCGTCCCGGGGGCGGCGTTTTGATGCGGAACTTACGGCGAGGGCATGCCGCCGTTCACGTTGAGCGTCTCGCCCACCACGTAGCTGGACTCCGGGGAGGCCAGGAAGACGTAGGCCGGGCCGAGTTCGGTCGGCTGTCCGGCGCGGCCCAGCGGGGTGTCCTTGCCGAACTCCGGCAGGGCATCCTTGGGCTGGCCGTCGGAAACCTGCAGCGGAGTCCAGAACGGCCCCGGCGCCACGGCGTTCACCCGGATGCCCCTGGGCGCCAGCTGCTGGGCCAGGCCCTTGGTGAAGTTGTTGATCGCCGCCTTGGTGCTGGCGTAGTCCAGCAGGTGCGGCGACGGGCTGTAGGCCTGGATCGAGGTGGTGTTGATAATGCTCGACCCTGCCGGCAGGTGGGGCAGGGCTGCCTTGGTGATGCGGAAGAACGAGTAGATGTTCGTCTTGAAGGTGTCATCCAGCTGTTCGTCGCTGAGGTTCTCCAGGCTTTCCACCGCCACCTGCTTGCCGGCGTTGTTCACCAGGATGTCCAGGCCGCCCAGCCCGTCGACGGCGTCCTGCACGAGCTGTTCGCAGTAGGCCCGGTCGCGCAGGTCGCCGGGAAGCCCGACGGCGGTCCGTCCGGCGTCCTTGATCAGCGCGATGATCTCATTGGCGTCTTCCTCTTCTTCGGGAAGATAAGAGAGCGCGACGTCGGCACCCTCCCGGGCGAAGGAGATCGCCACGGCGGCGCCGATACCCGAGTCTGCGCCCGTAATCAGTGCCTTGCGGCCTTGGAGCCGTCCGGTTCCGCGGTAGGAGTCCTCGCCGCGGTCTGTCTTGGGCTCAAGGTCTGCATCGAGACCGGGCTCGGGCTGGTCCTGCTTGGGGGGCGAAATCTCCGGGTAACGCTTGGCGGGATCCTGGAAGGTCAGTTGGTCAGGAGTCTGTTCATTGGCCATAAATGTTCCCCACTTTCGACGGGTCACGGACATTGAAGCCGCGTCCTGCGGCCGCCTACACATTAGTAAGCTTACTTAGTACCCTATGGTGAAAGGACGTCCGGGATCAAGCGCCGCTGCCGGGGCGACCGGCTCCGCTGTACCGGGTGTGGGCGCAGGGCCGCGGCAGGCAAAGGCGGGGTTGGCTAGAGGAAGAGACCCAGGAAGCCGACGCTGATGCTGCCCACCAGCGCGATGATGAGGAGCCAGACAATGGGAGTGCGGTACTTATTCATGTGTCGCATGGTTCGTCCAGTCTACGCGGGGCGCCTGTCCCGGGTGAGCGCCAGCGCCGCGGCTGCGAGAAGAGCGGAACAGAGCATCACCAGGGCCAGCGGCAGCGCGGTGAATTCTCCGCCGAGTCCGGTCAGCGGGGAGACGGCGGCGCCCATCAGGAACTGGGCGCCGCCCAGGACAGCACTGCCGCTGCCCGTGGCGCCGTCCGCCTCAGCCAGGGCCAGCGCCGTCGTATTTCCCATGACAAAGCCCAGCGAACACACCATTCCGAAAATCGGCACGGCCAGCAGCAGCGGCGGAACCGCTGTCAGTGTCAGCACCAGCAGCGCCGTCGCAAAACACACAATGACGGCGACTGCCCTGGTGACGGTGCGGCGCGGCGGAACCCGCCGGGAGAGTTTCGCTGCGGTGAACCCGGCGGCGACCATGCCGGCAGCGTTGAGGCCGAACATCAGCCCGTAGGCCTCCGGGCCGAGTCCCATGATGCTCTGGTAGACGAACGGCGAGGCAGAGATATAGCCCATCAGCACGCCGAAGGAGGAGGCAAACAGGAGCGCGTATCCCAGGAACCGGCCGCGCCGCACCACGACGCCGAGGCCTTTGAACGGTGGCCCGGCGGTGCGCTGCCGGGGCGGGTGCGTCTCGCGGACCACTGCCGCGGCACAGGCAAACATCAGTGCTGCGATGCAAGCCAGGGTCCAGAGCACCCCGCGCCATCCCCACAGTCCCGTCAGCACTCCGCCGAGGGCCGGGGCCAGCACCGGGGCTACTCCTCCAATGGTCATGAGCAGGCTGAAGGTGCGGGCGGCTGAAGCGCCGGAGGTCAGGTCCGCGGCGACAGCCCGGGCAATCACCGGACCGGCGGCAGCGCACAGTCCCTGGACAAACCTCGCAATGATCAGCACTTCGAGGTTCGGAGCTGCGGCGCAGGCGACAGAGGCGAGGACAAAGGCCCCCGATCCCAGCAGGAGCGGCCGCAACCGGCCGTACCGGTCGGAGATGGGCCCGAAGGCCAGCTGCCCGGCCGCCATCCCGACCAGGAAAGCGGTCAGGGTGAGCTGCACGCCCGACGCCGACACCTCCAGTTCCGCGGCCATCTCGGGAAAAGACGGCAGGTAAAGGTCCGTCGTGAACGGACCGGTGGCCGCGAGGAAGGCCAGCACCAGCAGCAGGCCGGTGCGCAGGGCCGGCGCGGCAGGACGCGTGGGATGAGCAGGGGGCATGAACCGATAGTACGAACCACCAGGCCGCACCGGTGAATTGGGAACATGCCCGGCGGCGGGGACGTCACAAACGGACTTCGGCCGGCAGCGCCCGAAGCGCCGGGGGTAGTGGATCGCTTCGGCAGGGGGCAGACTTTGGAAAAGGCTTCCACCGTTCAAGGCAGAGGGGACGATCATGACCGAGGACAACCGCAAGCGCATTGTGGTCGGTGTCGACGGTTCAGCGCTTTCACTGACAGCGCTCCGCACGGCCCGCAGGCTGGCAGACCTGCTCGAGTGCCGCATGCAGGCCATAACAGTCTGGTCCTACCCGATTGCCCTGGCCGTCCCGATTCCTTCCACGGACTGGGCTCCGGCAATGGAGGCGGAGAATGCCCTGGATGAGACCCTGCAGGCAGCGTTCGGCCAGGACATCCCGGAAGGGCTAAAGAAGACCGTCGTCGCGGGCCAACCGGTGCAGGTGCTCATCGAAGCCAGCAAGGGGGCTGAGATGCTGGTCCTGGGCAGCCGCGGCCGCGGCGGGTTTGCCGGACTGCTGCTCGGGTCCGTGAGTTCCGCGGCCGCAGCGCATGCCCATTGCCCGGTGCTGATCGTCCACCCAGAAGAGCGGGACTGACCGCACGCGCTGCGTTACACGCGGGTGCCGGTGTCCTGCAGTTCGGGCAGGGCTGCGGCGGCCTGCTGTTCATTGTCTGCGGACACGGCGGCGTCGTTGTCTGCCGGGACCCGGCGCAGCATGAAGACCATCGCCACGGCGGCGGCGACCATCAGGGCGATTCCAATGAACGACGTCGTCACCACGCCTGAGTCGAAGGCCGCCTGTGCGGAGGCCAGCAGTTCAGCTGCCTGCGGACCGGGCAGTGCCTCGGCTGCTTCGACGGCGCCGCCCAGGGTTTCCGACGCCGCGGAGGCGGCAGCGGGGTCCATGCCCTCCGGGAGCGAAATCCCATTGCGGTAGCCGGCGGTCAGGATGCTGCCGAGGACGGCGGTTCCCAAGACGGCTCCAACTTCGTAGGCGGTCTCGGAGATCGCCGACGCCGCTCCGGCCTTGGCCGGGGGAACGCTGGACAGGATGAGGTCGTTGGAAATTGTCTCCGCGGAACCAACGCCGATGCCCAGCAGCATGAAGGCAATGACCAGGCCAAGCGGGCTCTCCTGCTGCCCGGTCAGCAGGACCACGGTGTAGCCGACAGCACTGAAGGCGAGGCCTCCGGCGACGGCATAGGCGGGACGGACGCGGCGCACCACCCGGACGACGGCGAGTCCGGCGACGATGGTCAGCATCAGGCCGGGCAGCATCATCAGGCCGGCTTCCCGCGGGCCCTGCCCCAGGACCAGCTGCAGATGCTGGGACAGGAACAGGATGAAGCCCACCTGGGCAAAAACGCTGAGCAGGTTCGCGGAAATGGAGCCGCTGAACACCGGATTGCGGAACAGCCGCACGTCCAGCATGGGTTCGGCGCGGCGCAGCTGGCGCCGGACGAACGCGGCCCCGAACAGCACACCGGCTGCCATGGGCACCAGCGAGTAGGCGTCGAGCCCATGGCTGGAGATGGACTTAATGCCATAGACCAGCGGGAACATCGCGGCCATGATCAGGCCGATGCTCAGCAGGTCCACCTTGCCGGGGTTCGGATCCCGGGATTCGGGCAGCAGCCGCGGGCCAAAGACCAGCAGCGGAATCAGTACCGGCACAGCCAGCAGGAAGACCGAGCCCCACCAGAAGTGTTCCAGCAGGGTGCCGCCGACGATCGGCCCCAGGGCCGCACCTCCGGAGAACCCGGCGGCCCAGACGGCGATGGCGATCCGCCGCTGGCCCGGGACCACGAACATGTTCCGGATGATCGAGAGTGTCGCCGGCATGAGCATGGCGCCGAAGAAGCCCAGCAGTGCGCGGGCACCAATGAGTGCTTCCGCGGACGGTGCAAAGGCAGCGGCGACGGACACCAGCCCAAAGCCTGCGGTGCCGATGAGCAGCAGTTTCCGCCGGCCGAACCGGTCTCCCAGACTGCCCATGGGCACCAGGAGTCCGGCAAGGATCAGCGCGTAGATATCGATGATCCACAGCAGTTCCGTTCCGGTAGGCGCCAGGGCACGGGAAAGTGACGGGACGGCAAAGCTGAGCACGGTGTTGTCTACCGCAACCAGCAGGACCGCGAGCATCAGCACCGCCAGTCCCAGCCATTCACGCTGTCCAGCCCGCTGGATCACGGGCCGTTCCTGTACCGCAGGCACAATTCCTCCTTGGACTCGGGCAGGACCTTGCCTGCCAAATAGTGGGGTTAAAAGACGCAGCAGTAAGCGCCCGGGACGATCCGGACGATTACTGTACCGTCTAGACTGTACAGCAGCAGATGCCGTACCGTAAAGCCATGCCTGCACAGACATCCGCACGGGACCGTGTCCTCTCCGCCTATGAGGAACTGCTGATCAACGAAGGTCCCCGCGGAGCCACCCTGGACGCGGTGACGGCTTTGGCCGGAGTCTCCAAGGGCGGGCTGCTCTACCACTTCAAGAACAAGGAAGCCCTGGCCGCAGGCCTCCTGGACCGGCTCCGCCTCCTGGCCGCCAAGGAGCTGGAAGACATGCGGACAGCTCCTGACGGGCCCGCCCGCTTCCTCGTCCGCGAATCCCTCTACGTTGGAAGCGATCTTGACCGCGCGCTCATCGCTGCCGTGCGCCTCGCGCAGGCCAACGACGCCGCTGCCTCCGAACTGCTGCAGCAGATCCACCGCGACTGGTTTGACCTGGTGGTCGCCGAGGTCGGTGACCGCGCGACAGCCCGGGCCATCATGCTGTTAGGTGACGGACTCTATTACAACGAAGGACTGCCCGGCGGCTGGCCGCAGGAGAAGAACTCACCAACATCCGGGCCCGTAGAGGAACTGCTGGACATCGTGGACCTGCTCAAGGAGCAGGCCGCAGCGAAGCGCGGCTGACTTCCTGGCCCCTCCTGCCCCTCCCCCGCCGACTGCGTCACCGGACGATGGTTTCCGCGTAACGCGTGTGCCGTGTGGCACAGTATGTGCCATGGAAATCAGCACAGCAGACCTCTATGACGAGCACGGCGAGGCACTGGCTTCGGTGTCCCTGCAGTTCCAGGACCTCGGCGGACACACCCGGTTCACCGGACCGGTCCGCACCATCCGCTGCCTGGAGGACAACGGACTGGTGAAGTCCACACTGAACTCCCCGGGAAACGGCGCCGTGCTGGTGGTCGACGGCGGCGGATCGCTGAACACCGCCCTGATGGGGGACATGATTGCGGAGGCCGCCGTCGTGAACGGGTGGGCCGGCGTCGTCATTAACGGACCCATCCGCGACCGGAGTGCCGTTGCCAAGCTTCCCCTGGGCGTGAAGGCGCTCGGCTCGAATCCGCGCAAGAGCGCGAAGGACTCCGTTGGCGACGTGGACGTTCCCGTGGAATTCGGCGGGGTGACGTTCCGCCCCGGCGCCGTCCTGTATGCCGATGAAGACGGCATCCTGGTCGAACGCTAGGGGCCTCGAAATGGCCAACGTCATACTTTTCCACCATGCACTCGGCATGACACCAGGCATGGACGCATTGGCTGAGCTCCTGCGCGACGCCGGCCATACCGTCACCGCCCCGGACCTGTATGACGGGCGCACGTTCGGCAGCCTTGAGGCCGGGCTGGCGTACGCCGAGGAAATTGGCTTCGACGTCATTGAGTCCCTGGGCGTGCAGATTGCCCGCCGGCTGCCGGCAGATCTTGTCTACATCGGATTCTCCCTCGGGGTGATGCCCGCCCAGCGCCTGGCCCAGACCCGTGCCGGGGCCCGTGCTGCGGTGCTGGTCAGCGGCTGCGTCCCGCCGGGCACCTATGCTGACACCTGGCCCGAGGGTGTACCGCTGCAGATCCACGCCATGGCGGAGGACCCGGTCTTCGTGGAAGAGGGCGACCTCGACGCAGCCAGGCACCTTGTGGAGTCAATCTTGACGGAGTCAGGCGGCTCCTGGGGCGGCGGAGACTCGGTCGACGCCGCGGCCGTGAAGCTGATCCTCTACCCGGGAAGCTCCCACTTCTTCGCCGATATCAGCTCTCCGGACTACGACGAAGACTATGCGCACGCCCTGACCGGAAGTGTGCTGGAGCTTCTGGCTGGCCTGGACGGCTGATCGGGTTTCGGTGTCCTGCTGTCCGGGCATGGTCCAGGGCTGCGGGGCTGCAGGCGGAACCGTCGTGCGGCCCGGATCCATCCATTGCTGCGGTAACGCTGCTTAGAGGTACTCCCCGATATCCTTTGCTGCAGTAACGCCGCTTTCAGGGTCCGACAGCGACGTTATTGCGCCAATGAATGGCCGACCCCCTTCCATAGCTGCGTTATTGAGGCAACAGACGACCGGAAACCAGAGGCCACGGCAAGGCGGCGGCGCCGGCTCAGGGGCTTCCAGCACTCGGCCCACATCCTGACTGCCGGCGCCCTGGCCCCCTCAAGCGTCAACACCCATTAAAGAGCCGCAGTCCGCACCCTAAGGGCACGGACTGCGGGTTCCTGCGTTGCGGAAGGCTAGGCGTTCCACAGGCCGTACGAGTCGGCCAGCGAGGAAATCTTCTGGGCTCGCGCCAGGCGCGGCAGGTAGGACCCGTCGCCGACGACGGCGCCGGCAGCGTGTGCGTCCAGCAGTTCGTGGGCCCAGACAATCTCGGACTCACTGGGGGAGAGTCCCTTGTTGATGGTGTCCGCAGCTTCGGGCATCAGACAGAGCTTGCCGGTCATCCCCATGGAGGCCGTCACCTTGCACGCATCCAGCAGCTTTTCGCCGAGGGTTCCCGGCGTCGGGCCGTCGATCGGGCCGGGCAGCTGCCCCACGCGGGAGGCCACCACCAGCTTGGAGCGGGCATAGGCCAGCGCCATCGGGTCATCGGAGGCACCGGTGTCGCGGCGGAAGTCGCCCACGCCGAAGGCCAGCCGGAAGGTGCCCGGGGCGCTGGCGATCGCCGTCGCATTTTCGATGCCCAGGGCCGATTCGACCAGGGCCAGCACCGGAGTGCCGGCCTGCAGCCGCATTGCCGTGTGGGTTACCTGCTCAGGCTTCTCGGTCATGGCCAGCATGACGCCGCGCAGGCCCGGCGCCTTGGAGAGCGCCGCTAGATCGTCGGCCCAGTATTCGGTCTCGATGCCGTTGACGCGCACCCAGGCTGTCATGCCCGTGGAGAGCGCCTCCACTACCCGTTCCCGCGCCTCGGCCTTGCCGGCGGCTGGTACGGCGTCCTCCATGTCGAAGACGACCGAGTCGGCTTCCGAGGCCAGGGCGGGCGCAAAATTCGCTTCGTCCGCGGCGGAAGCCAGGAGCCAGGAGCGGGAAAGTTTCGCGGGCAGCGCCGCAGCGCGGCTGTTACGGAATGGGGCCATGGAATGAGCCTACTTTCCCGCCCCGGCGTTATCCCAACGGGGGCAGTCTGCATGTGACAACGATTACTTCACTTCAGGTTGGTTCTGTTCCTGCCCCGGCGTGACGACGGCGATTTCCTGGCCTTCGGCGTCGAGCAGTTTCCCGTCCTTGATGTGGTCCCCTTCCCGGAGCATCCGCAGCTGCTCGGTGCGGATGACCCGCACGGGCGCCTCCGCGAAGACACTGGGATCCTCGGGGTTGCCTGCCCTGATGTGGTTGAAGAGGATGTTGAGCAGGATCGCCATGACGGCGGCGGAACTGATGCCGGAGTGGAAGATGGTGCTGAACCAGGACGGGAACTGGTCGTAGAACGCCGGTGCCGCGATGGGGATCATGCCGAAGCCGATCGACGCCGCGACGATGATCAGGTTCATGTTGTTCTTGTAGTCCACCTTCGCCAGGGTGCGGATGCCGCTGGCGGCAACCGTGCCGAACAGGACGATTCCGGCACCGCCGAGAACCGGCGTCGGCACCGCGGCAACTACCCGGCCCAGGACCGGCAGCAGGCCCAGGATCACCAGGATCAGGCCGCCGGCGCTGACCACGAAGCGGCTCTTGACTCCGGTGATCGCCACCAGGCCGACGTTCTGGGCGAACGCGCTCTGGGTAAAGGAGTTGAACACCGGCGAGAGTGCGCTGGAGAGCATGTCTGCCCGCAGCCCGTTGGCGATGCGCTTGGAGTCGACCTTCGTGTCCACGATTTCGCCGACCGCCAGGATGTCCGCCGTCGTTTCCGTCAGTGTCACGAGGATGACGATGCACATCGAAATGATGGCCGCGACCTCGAACGTGGGCATGCCGAACGCAAACGGGGTGGGCAGGGCGAAGACCGGCCCCTCCCCCACACCGGAGAAGTCGGCTTTGCCGATGACGACGGCGAACAGCGTGCCGATCACAATCGCGAGGAGGATGGACAGCCGCGAGATGGCGCCGCTGCCGAGCTTGCTGAGCAGCAGTACGGCGGCCAGGGTCAGCGCGGCCAGGCCAATGTTGGACACACTGCCGTAGTCCTCGGCCTGGGCGCTGCCGCCCATCGCCCAGTTCGCGGCTACCGGCATCAGCGTGAGGCCGATCGTGGTGATCACGACGCCGTTGACCACCGGCGGGAAGAAGCGGATGACTTTCGCGAAGATCGGGGTGATCAGCAGGCCGATCACCGATGCGGCTATCACGGCACCGAAGACCGCCTGGATGCCGCCGCCGCCGCTGAGGATCGCCGTCATGGTGGCCACGCCGGCGAAGGAAACACCCTGGACCAGCGGAAGCTGGGACCCGAAGAACGGAACGCCGATTGTCTGCAGCAGCGTTGCCGCACCTCCGACAAAAAGGCAGGCGGCGATCAGCAGGCCGATGTCGGCCGAGTCCATCCCCGCGGCCGAACCGATGATCAGCGGCGGCGCGATGATGCCGCCGTACATGGTCAGCACGTGCTGGAAGCCGTAGGCGAAGGTGCTGCCCAGGGGCAGGACCTCATCTTCCGGCCGGGCCGGCTTTCCTGCCCGGCCCGCCGGCTTACCGGCCTCGGCGTTGCGGCGGCGCATCAGCAGAATCCTGCAATCGTGTTCCACACCGGGCTGGTCCCGGTGCTGCCTTCGCGCTGGACCGCGGCTTCGATCAGCCCGTACGGGCGGTCCGCCGCGAAAAACACCTCGCCCGGGTTGTCCAGGCCGAACGGCTCAAGGTCTACGAGGAAGTGATGGTTGTTCGGCAGCGACAGCCGGACCTCTTCGATTTCCGGATGGGCAGCCAGCACGGCCTTGCCCATCTCGAACATCGTCTGCTGCAGCGCCAGGGAATGCGTGTTCGCGAAAGCGTCCAGCATCAGCTGCCGCACGGAGGCGTAGGAGGCATTGAAGTCGATGCCGTCCACCGAGCCGTAGCGCCACTTGGCGCTGACATCGGTCGCCAGGATCCGGTCCGTCGTCTCGCCGAGGGTGGTGTAGCGGTCCCGCGGAAAGCCATGGAACTCCGAGCCCGTGGACTTCAGGACGGTGAGGCCGGAGATACCTGCGACCAGGTGCCGGCTGGAACCCTCGGCCAGCAGGACAGCGGTGCGGACTTCGCTCTTATCCTTCGCGAAGGCATGGTCGTGGTCGCTGATCCGGTTCCAGAAATACTGCTCGGCGGCCCAGCGTCCGCCGCTCACCCAATCGAATCCGGAGGTGAAGTGCTCGGCCAGCCGGAGCAGGAAGGCCTCCGGAGAGCCGACGCCGTCACGGGCGAAGGCATAGATGGTGTTCTTCTGGGTATCCGTGGCGACGACGCGGGCATTGTTGCCCTCCGTGTGCGCGGCTTCAAAATCGCCGTGGAGCTGCGAGGTGACGCTGAGGTCTTCAATGCTGTGCCTGGCCGTGTCACGGGTGACTTTCACAAGCCGTACTTCGGCTTTGCCGTACTGGTTGGGTCCGAGAACGATGCGTGCGGTTTCCGCTCCGGAGGCTCCGGCAGCGTGCGTTGTTGAGGTCATGGCTCAGCTTCCTCGGTAGGTGGAATAGGCGAACGGGCTCAGCAAAAGGGGCACGTGGTAGTGCTCCCCGGTTTCCGCCACGACGAAAGTCAGTGCGACGGAGGGAAAAAACGACGGCGTTCCGGAGGCTTCGAAGTAGGCTCCGGTCGCGAATTCGATCCGATAGGTGCCGCCCTGAAGCCGTTCCGGCCCCAGGTTGGCGATCCGCCCGTCGCTGTCCGTGACGCCGACGGCGAGCTCCCGCCACTCGAGTTCCCCCAGGACCTGGAGTGATGCATGGACCCCCTGGGCCGGGCGGCCGGCGGCCGTATCCAGGACGTGGGTGGTGATCTGGCTTGTCATGGCGTGAGGAGCCCTTCCAGTCGGAGGATGGCGATTTCGCGCAGCTGGGCGGCGGTGACCTCGAGTTCGTCCTCGGGGGTGTTGTCCAGGCGCTCGGAGAGAGCGGCCAGGATTTCCTCGGCGCTGCGTCCGGCGGCGCGGATCAGGAAAACCCGGCCGAAGCGTTCCTCATAGGCACGGTTTCCGGCCAGGAGCCGCTCCTGGACGTCCGCGGCAGTGGAGACACCGGCCTGTTCGCTGCGGGACATCCTGGCTTCACTGCCGCTGCCGGCGGCCTTTTCACCAATGCGCGGATGGTGCGCCAGGGCGCCGTCGATCTCTGCTTCGGTCCAGTCCGGGGCTGCCAGTTCAGCGAAGGAGAGCAGTTCGGCCGGCGTCGCGAAGGGGCGGGCGAAGGAGATTTCGGAAACCCACCGGGGAATGTCCACGCAGGGCTTCAGGAGTGCCTGTGCCTCCTCGTAGGAGGCGGCGTTGAAGGCCGCCAGGAAATCCTGGGAAGAAGTTGGGCGCACGGGTGTCAGCTTTCAGTTGGGACCGGCTCCCCCGGCGCTGAACACCCTTGACCATCGGCTGGCGCCGACTTGATTCGATGTTTCCGGAGGAGTTTCTGTAATGCGGAATTTCTATTTCGAACAGTCTGGATTCTTATTTAGTCCCATGTCAAGGGTTAGGGCGGCACGGGAATCATTCAACCTGCGCCACGTTTCGTTCAGGTAAATTCCCTGCCCAGTGCGGCCCATTTTGCCGCGGAGTATTGTCCAGGCGTGGAATCTGTTGAATAATTCGCCGACCGCCCCACCTCCTACCCGCCGGCGACGAGCCGCCGCGCCGCTTCGGAATGCCGCGCCGTGAGCGCCGCCAGGTCGAGACCGGCGATCTCGCCGTCGAGCACCCGCCACTGGCCGCCCACCATGACCCTGTCCGCACGGTCCGCCCCGCAGAGCAGCAACGCCGAGAGCGGGTCATGGGACCCGGAGAAGCGCAGGTCGTCCAGCCGGAAGAGCGCCAGGTCCGCCTGCCTGCCCGGGGCGAGTTCGCCAATGTCGCTGCGTCCGAGCGCCCGGGCCGACCCCTTGGTTGCCCAGCCCAGTGCGCGTTCGGGCGTGATGGCCTCGGCGCCGTACCGCAGGCGCTGAAGGTAGAGCGCCTGCCGTGCCTCCAGGATCAGGTTGGAAGCGTCGTTGGAGGCAGATCCGTCAACGCCCAGCCCCACCGGCGCGCCGGCGTCCTCCAGCTCGGCCATCCGGCCGATGCCGGAGGCAAGACGCATGTTCGACGTCGGACAGTGCGCGACGGCGGTGCCCGCGGCGCCCAGCCGGGCAATTTCCTCGTCGTTGAAGTGCACGCCGTGGGCCAGCCAGGTCCGGTCCCCCAGCCAGCCGACGCTCTCGAGGTAGTCCACGGTCCGCAGCCCGAACATGTCCAGGCAGAAGGCTTCTTCGTCCATGGTTTCGGCGAGGTGGGTGTGCAGCCGCACGTCATGCTGTTCGGCGAGCGCGGCGCTGTCCTTCATGATCTGCTGGGTGACGGAGAACGGCGAGCAGGGAGCCAGGCCGATCTGGATGACGGCACCGTCCCCGCGCTCGTGATAGGCGCCGATCAGCCGTTCGCTGTCCGCCAGGATGACCTCCGGAGCCTGGACCGTCTGCCGCGGCGGCAGGCCGCCGTCGTCCTCCCCCAGTGTCATGGAACCCCGGGTGAGCATGGCACGCATGCCCAGTTGGCGGACGACCGAAACCTGCACGTCGACAGCGTCCCGGAGTCCGTCCGGGAAGAGGTAGTGATGGTCCGCCGCAGTGGTGCAGCCCGAGCGCAGCAGCTCTGCCAGCGCCACCGTCGTCGCGAGTTCCAGGTCTTCCGCGGAGAGCCTGGCCCACACCGGGTAGAGGTTCTTCAGCCAGGGGAAGAGCGGCGTGTTGACCACCGGTGCCCACGCACGCGTGAGCGTTTGGTAAAAGTGGTGGTGCGTGTTGATGAGCCCGGGCAGCAGGACGTGCCCGGAGGCGTCGAAGACCTCCATAACGGGAGCGGACGGCTGCTCGCCGGCAGCCAGGACCTCGGCGATCCGGCCGTCTTCGATTACCAGTCCGCCGGCGCCGTCGAGGTCATTGGCAGTAAATGCAGCGAGCGGATTCTGGATCCAGAGGCGTCTTGGTGCGGGCGCATGATTCATGGGCGGGTCCTTTGCGGTAAACGCCGCGTGGGACGCCGTGCCGGTGCAGGCGCGCCAGGGGCGGCCAGCTCAGTGCGGCTTGTCTGCTGATCCAAGAAGTCCGGTGGGATCCGGTCCTTCGCGCCAGCGTAAGGCGGCGCCGTGAAGACGGTCAAGAATGTTTCCTGCACCATTTCCGGACAATACGCAGCGGCATGGCCTGACCGTGGTAGGCTCCTTTCCAATTCGGGCCCGAATTGCCTGTTTTGTTTAGCTGCGCAATTCGACGGCCCGGCAAGAAGATAAGAATTGGATTCGCGGATTTAAGGCCCACCGGTGTCTGTACCCGGTGGGGAACTCACCGCTTGGTTGCTGGATTGGCCGGTGGCGGTGCCGCCGGTCTCCCGCTGAAGGGCAGGGTGCCGTGCTGGATCACTGGGACGACGTCGTCAGTGCCCTGGACCAGGGAATCCCCTGCGCCGCAGCGACCATCATCCGCACCTCCGGCTCCGTGCCGCGCCCCGCCGGAACCTCCATGGTGGTGACGGCCGACGGCGGCGTGCTGGGATCGCTGACCGGCGGCTGCGTGGAGGCAGCGGTACTGGAGTCGGCGCTGGAAGCCATTGCTGACGGCAAACCCCGGACAGAATCCTTCGGTTACAGCGACGGTGATGCCTTCGCCGTCGGCCTCAGCTGCGGCGGCAGCCTCGACGTCCACATTCTCCCGCTGGCTCCCGGGAGCCTTCCCGGCGGACCGGTTCCTTCGGCAGTGCTGCGCCGGCTCGACGGCGGGGCGCACCTTCCCCTGCCCGTGGCAACTGAAGAGGACCTCCGGAACGCCCTGGTGGCGCTGCATCCCGAGGCCGGTTCATCGGTGCCGGAGCAGCTGGCGGGCATGCTGGCTGCCGGACACACCGGCATCCTTACGCTTGCGGACGGGGAGTGCGGCGCCCAGGCGGCAGAACTCTTCCTGGAATGCCGGGCCGCTGCACCGGCGCTGCTCCTGCTGGGAGCCAACGACTACTCCGCAGCCCTGTCCCGGATGGGTGCGATGCTGGGGTACCGGGTCACGGTTGCCGACGGGCGGCCAGTCTTTACGGATCCGCGGCGTTTCCCGGAGGCTGACGCCGTCGTCGTGCAGTGGCCGGACGCGCTGGTCCGGGCCGAACAGGAAGCCGGCCGGCTGGACGCCAGTTCGGTCATCTGCCTCCTCAGCCACGACGCCAAGTTCGACGTCCCGGCGCTGGCGGCAGCCCTTCAGTCCGGAGCGGGATATGTCGGGGCCATGGGGTCACGCCGCACGAACCGCCACCGGCTGCGGGCGCTGCGGAACGCCGGTGTCCCGGAAACAGCCCTGGCGCGGCTGCACGCTCCCATCGGGCTGGACATCGGCGCGGTAACGCCCGCGGAAGTCGCCTTATCGGTATTCGCGGAAGTGACGGCCTCCCGCAGCGCCGCCAGCGGAATGCCGCTGCGCGGGCTCAGCGGACCCATCCACTCCCCGTCCCGCCTTATCAACCACCTCACGGCCAGCTAGGAGATCCCCGCACGTGGACATGAATACCGTTCAAAACCTGGTGCCCACTGCCCAGCCCTCCGACTGGCGTCCGGGAGACGCCTGGCTGGCCGGAGGGACAGTGCTGTTCTCCTACGGCAGCTCCAGCCTGCAGCGGCTGCTGGACATTACCCAGGCCGGGT
Source organism: Arthrobacter sp. 7Tela_A1 (assembly GCF_049311065.1). Lineage (NCBI taxonomy): Bacteria > Bacillati > Actinomycetota > Actinomycetes > Micrococcales > Micrococcaceae > Arthrobacter > Arthrobacter sp. 7Tela_A1. The sequence goes on from NZ_JAXIOO010000016.1 coordinate 65,887, forward strand.
GGGAGCCGCTGACCGCCTCCTCGGAGGGGCTGGAGATTGCCGCCACCTGCACCATCGCCGAGCTCTACGCCTTCGCCGGCGACCTGCCCCCTGCCGCTTCCGCCTGGAGCTCCCTCGCTGCGGTTCGCCCGTGCTGTGAGGCGTTTGTCGCCTCCTTCAAGGTCTGGAATGTCTCCACGGTGGGCGGGAACGTCTGCACTGCCCTGCCGGCCGGCCCCATGACCGCCCTGACAGCGGCCCTGGACGGCCAGGCCCTGGTGCTTTCCCCGGACGGCTCCAGCCGCACCCTGCCCGTCACCGAACTGGTGACCGGCGACGGTGAGACCTCCCTGGTACCCGGGGAACTGCTGCGCAGCATCACGCTCCCCGCGCAGGCGCTGGGCTCGCGGACTGCCTTCCGCCGGCTGTCCCTGTCCAACCTCGGGCGCTCCGGCGTCCTGGTGATCGGGCGCCTTGACCCGGACGGAACATTCGTCCTCACCGTTACCGCATCCACCGTGCGTCCCGTCCAGCTGCGCTTCAGCTCCCTTCCGGACCAGCCTGAACTACGCGCAGCACTCGATGATGCCGTTCCGTTCCCCCTGTACCACGACGACGTTCACGGCCTGCCTCAGTGGCGCCAGTACATGACCGAACGGCTGAGCGAAGAAATCCGGGCTGAACTTGCCGGGGAAACGGAGGCAGGGCAGTGACGTATTCGGTCAACGGCCGGGACATCCCCGCCGAACCCGCCCCCGGACAGTGCCTGCGAACCTTCCTCCGCGAAGCCGGGAACACCGGCGTGAAGAAGGGGTGCGACGCCGGCGACTGCGGTGCCTGCACGGTCCACGTGGACGGGGTTCCGGTCCACAGCTGCATCTATCCCGCCCGCCGGGCGGAAGGCCGCGAGGTCACCACGATTGAGGGACTGGCCGACGGCGGCACGCTGCACCCGATGCAGCAGCAGTTCCTCGACGCGCAGGGTTTCCAATGCGGGTTCTGCACCGCAGGCATGGTGATGACCGCTGCCACCTTCGGACCAGAGGAACTCGGCAACCTGCCGCGGGCGCTGAAAGGCAATCTGTGCCGGTGCACCGGTTACCGGGCCATCGAAGACGCTGTACTGGGCCGGCAGAACATCTGCGGTTCATCCGAGGGCTGCGGGGCTGCCTGCAGTGCCGGAGCGGCCGAGGCTCCGGCCGCCGTCGGACACAACATTCCTGCGCCGGCAGGCCCGGCAATCGTGACCGGCGCCGCCCGCTACACGCTGGACCTCCCGCCCGAATCCCTCCCCGGCCTGCTGCACCTGAAGCTGGCACGCTCCCCGCACGCGCATGCCCGGATCCTCTCGATCGACACTTCCGCTGCCCTGGCGGTTCCCGGCGTGGAGGCCGTGTTCACGCACGTCGACGCTCCCCTCCAGCGCTTCTCCTCCGCCCAGCACGAGCTGCACACCGACGACCCGGCCGACACCCGGGTGCTGGACGACGTCGTCCGGTTCCAGGGCCAGCGGGTCGCCGCCGTCGTGGGCACGACCGTGGCCGCCGCGGAAGCCGGCGTCCGTGCCCTCAAGGTGGAATACGAGGTGCTGCCGGCCGTCTTCGAGCCCGACGACGCCCTGGCTCCGGACGCACCGCTGCTGCACGCCGCAGCTGCGGCCGAGGCCGGCGTCGGCACACCGGCGGCAACCAATATCGTGGCCGAGCTGCATTCGGTCATCGGGGACCCGGAGGCCGGATTCGCCGAAGCGGCGGCCGTCCACGAGGGCACGTACTACTCCCAGCGGCTGCAGCACGTTGCCCTGGAAACCCATGCCGCCATTGCCTCCTTCGACGAGGACGGCCGGCTGGTCGTGCGCACCTCCACCCAGGTGCCCTTCCTGGTCAAACGCACACTGTGCCGGGTGTTCGACCTGCCCGAAGACAAGGTCCGGGTGGTCTCCGGCCGCGTCGGCGGCGGTTTCGGCGGCAAGCAGGAAGTGCTGGTCGAGGACATTGCCGTGCTCGCTGCCCTCCGGCTTGGCCGGCCGGTGCAGCTCGAACTCACCCGTGAGGAACAGTTCACCGCCACCACCACGCGCCACCCCTTCCGGGTGAAGGTCCGTGCCGGCGCCGATGCCGCCGGGAACCTCACGGCCCTGGCAGTCGACGTCACCACCAACACCGGTGCGTACGGCAACCACGGCCCCGGCGTGATGTTCCACGGCTGCGGCGAATCAATGGCCGTCTACCGGTGTGCCAACAAGCAGGTCGATGCGCGCGCCGTCTACACCAACAACCTTCCAGCCGGCGCGTTCCGGGGTTACGGCCTCAGCCAGATGATCTTCGCGATTGAATCCGCGCTGGACGAGCTGGCCCGTTCCCTGGAGCTGGATCCGCTCGATTTCAAGCAGCGGAACCTGGTGGTGGAAGGCGACCCCATGCTCTCCACGTCCCCGGAAGCCGCCGAAGACGTGCTGTACGGCAGCTACGGACTCCAGGAATGCGTGGACCTGGTCCGCGGTGCGCTCGACGCCGGCGCCCGGGATCCGGAACGGTCCGGACAGTCGCTGGGCGGGGACTGGTTGGTTGGCACGGGCACCGCCGTCGCCATGATCGACACCGTCCCGCCGCGCGGACACGTGTCCCATGCCCGGATCTCGCTGCGGCCGGACGGGCGCTACGGGCTCGACGTCGGCACCGCGGAATTCGGCAACGGCACCACCACTGTCCATGCCCAGCTGGCCGGCAGCGCCCTGTCCACGGAGCCGGGCAACATTGTCATCCGGCAGTCCGACACCGACCTGGTGGACCACGACACCGGCGCCTACGGTTCCACCGGCACCGTAGTGGCCGGCAAGGCCTCCCTGGCCGCCGCCACGGAACTGGCGGCGCGGCTGAAGGGCTTCGCTGCGTCACTTTTCCGGAACACGTCGGCGCAGGTGGCACTGGAATCGGATGCCGTGGTGTGCGGCGAGGAGCGGGTTGCCCTGGCCGAGGTCTATCTGCGGGCACAGGAAGCCGGCGTCGAGCTGGCGGCCGAGGGCCGCTGGGGCGGCACTCCGCGGTCGGTGGCGTTCAATGTACAGGGTTTCCGGGTGGCAGTAGACCCCGGGACCGGCGAGATCCGCATCCTGCAAAGCGTGCAGGCAGCCGATGCCGGCGTGGTCATGAACCCGATGCAGTGCCGCGGACAAGTGGAAGGCGGCGTCGCGCAGGCGCTGGGCGCGGCCCTGTATGAGGAAGTGCAGGTCGACGACTCGGGCAAGGTGCAGACCCGCATCCTGCGGCAGTACCACATACCCACTTTCGCCGATATACCGCGCACGGAGGTGCACTTCGCGTCCACCGATGATGCCCTGGGCCCCATGGGTGCCAAGTCCATGAGCGAGAGTCCGTTCAATCCGGTGGCTCCGGCGCTGGCCAGCGCCATCCGGGATGCCACCGGGCTGCGCCTGAACCGGCTCCCGTTTGCCAGGGACCGGGTGTACCTGGCGCTGCGGGAAGCGGGCTGGCCGGCGAAGGTCTCCGCCGCACGGTAGCTCTGCTTGCACGGCAGATTTGGTAGGACAGTTGTTCTGGTTGCACCCAGTGCAACGATGCACCTAGTGTAGGAGTGTGCATGACGCCGGCTCCCCTCCCGACCGCCGTGCCGCCCTGAAGGGCAGGCACCGGCAGGCCATTGTGGACGCCTGTGCAGACCTGCTGACCGAGCGGAGGGGAACGGACTTCTCCGTCGATGAGCTTGCGCAGCGCGCAGATGTCTCCCGGCGCACAGTCTTCAACCACTTCGCCTCCCTGGACGACGTCGTGCTGGAAGTCGGCACCGGCGTCGTCGCTTCCTCACTGGCCCTGCCCGGCGGCAGGGCCCCGGAGGGCTACTCGCCGCTGGACGACCTGGTGGACCTGGTGAGCTCACCCCGCTTCATCGAAGCGGTCTCCTACCTGACACTTGTCCTGGGCCGGGTCGACAACCGGTCCTCGCCCCAGCAGGCCATCATGGCCTTCCGCTCCGTCACCATGGCCAGCGACCAGGTCATGGCTTCCCTGGCCACACGGCACCCGGAATCCAGCCCGGAGGATATCCAGCTCCTGGTAGGCATCTTCGCCGGCGGCGTCAGCGTGCTCTACGAACACTGGTGTGCCCAAACCGGCGCCGTGGACACTCCTGAATCCCGCGGTGCCTGGCTGGAACTCCTGCAGCGCCTCGTCGCTGCCCTCCGCACCGGAAACCTCGCCGGCACTCCCCCCGGCACCTCCTAGAACTTCGCTCACGGCGGCTCACCACCGCCACCTTCGTCCGCAGCAGATTTACTTTTTTCGACAAGGACCATACATGGCTGAATTCCTATACCGCCTCGGACAGGCCGCCGCCAGGCGCGCCCGCTCCGTCCTAGCGCTGTGGATCGGGGTGCTGGCCATCTGCGGAATCTCCTTCGCACTCTTCGGCGGCACTCTCTCCACCGCAATCTCGATTCCGAACACGCCGACCACCCAGGTCACCGACCGGCTGCAGCAGGAACTGCCGGAGGCGTCCGGCGGATCCGGTTCCGTGGTCTTCCAGACCGAGGACGGCTCGGAGTTCACCCCCGAACAGCGGGAAGCCATTGCTGCCCTGGTTGAGGATGCCAAGGGCGTGGACGGCGTGGAAAACGCCGTGGACCCCTTTGCGACTGAAGCCCAGCGCGAAGAGCAGGCCCGCCAGCTCGCGGAAGGCCAGGCGCAGCTGGATGCCGGCCGCACCCAGCTCGAGTCAGCCCGAGCGGAGCTTGACGCAGGCCAGGCGCAGCTCGACGCCGCGCGCGCCCAGGCCGAAGCCGCCGGCATGCTGGCCATGGCCCAGCCTCAGCTTGATGCCCAGCAGGCCCAGCTCGACGCCGGCCGCGCGGAACTCGACGCGCAGGCGGCCACGGCCGAAGAAAAGGCACCGCAGCTGGAACAGGGAGCCGCCCTGCTGGACATGGCCTCCAACATCCGGATGGTGTCGGAGGACGGCAGCACCGCGATCCTGACCGTGGTCTTCGAGGACCCCCAGATGGAGGTTACGCAGGAGACAAAGGACGCCCTGGTGGCCGTCTTTGAAGACGCACCGGTCGACGGCGTCACCACTGACTTCTCCACCGATATCGCCCAGGGCATCCCCAGCATCGTGGGCATCGGCGAGGTTGTAGGCCTGGTCGTAGCCGCCATCGTGCTGGTCGTTATGCTCGGCACTTTCGTCGGCGCCGGCCTGCCGCTGATTTCCGCGCTGATCGGCGTCGGAATCGGTGCCCTCGGCGCACTGGCATTCTCCGGCGTCGTCGAAATGATTTCCGTGACGCCCGTGCTCGGCCTGATGCTGGGCCTCGCGGTGGGCATCGACTACACCCTCTTCATCGTCAACCGGCACCGCCGCCAGCTGAAGCAGGGTTATGACCTCGAGGAGTCCATCGCCCTGGCCAACGGCACCTCAGGCAACGCCGTCGTCTTCGCCGGTGCCACGGTGCTGATCGCACTGCTGGCCCTGAACATTACCGGCATCCCGTTCCTTGGCCTGATGGGCACGGTCGGTGCGGCCTGCATCGCCATCGCGGTGATGATCGCCGTGACACTGACCCCGGCGCTGCTGAAGCTAGTCGGCACGCGGATCCTCAGCAAGAAGGAGCGCGCGTCGATTACGGCGGCGGCAGAGGCCCCCCGGCCCGCAGCAGCGCCTGCAAAGCCGATGTCCACTGTGACGGCCGTACTCACCGCACTGGTTTCAATCGCGGCACTGCTGGTCATCGCTATCCCTGCCCTGGACCTGCGCACCGGCCTGCCGGACGGGTCTTCCGAAGCCCACGACTCCACGCAGTACCGCGCCTACTCCGCACTGTCGGAGAAGTTCGGCGAGGGCCAGAACGGCACCCTTCTGGTGGTGGCGGAACTTGACTCCGAACCCACCGAAGCCGAAGCAACCGAAATCCAGGCCGAGATCGCCGGGATCCTCTTCGAGCAGGACGGCGTTTCCGCAGTAGCTCCGATCGGCTCATCGGAAGACGGCAGCACCGTCGCGTTCCAGGTGGTTCCAGAACAGGGACCCACGAGTGAGTCCACCGAGAACCTGGTCCACACCCTGCGGGACATGTCGCCGCTGAACGATGAGTATGAGATCGGTGTGGCCGGCACGGCCAGCGGCAACATCGACATTTCGGACAAGCTCTCCGATGCGCTGCCGATCTACCTCGGCGTGGTGGTTGGCCTGTCCCTGCTGATCCTGATCCTGGTGTTCCGGTCCATCTACGTTCCGGTCATCGCCACGCTCGGCTTCGTCCTGTCCTACTTCGGTGCATTGGGCGGCGTCGTGGCGATCTACCAGTGGGGCTGGTTTGCCGGTGTCTTCAACGTGGAGACCCCCGGCCCGATCCTGAACTTCCTGCCAACCATCCTGGTGGGCATCCTGTTCGGGCTGGCCATGGACTACATGCTCTTCATCGGCTCCGGCATGCGTGAGGCGTACGCCCATGGCGCTCCGTCACGCGTCGCCGTCGTGCAGGGCGTCCGGGCCGGACGCGCCGTGGTCACGGCCGCGGCCATCATCATGGTCTCCGTATTCGGCGGCTTCGTCTTCTCGCACAGCGCCATGATCCGTCCGATCGGTTTTGCCCTGGCCTTCGGCGTCCTGCTGGATGCCTTCGTGGTGCGCATGCTGCTGATCCCGGCCCTGATGCACCTGGCCGGAGACAAGGCCTGGTGGCTGCCGAAGTGGCTGGACAAGATCCTCCCGGACGTCGACGTCGAAGGCTCCTCACTGGAGCGCCGCCATCCGCACGTTGACCACCACGAACCGGAAACGGCCAGCCGCAGCTAGCGGCGTCCTGCCCCGGATTCTCAAAACAGCAGCTGCCCCTCTTGGGGCGGCTGCTGTTTTTCTTATGGTCTCCGTCATCATTGCAGGACACGCGTAAATTTCTGGACTCCGTCCAATGGATGGAATATAACTGTCTGTACGAAGTCCATAATTGGTCTTCGTCTATTTACTTCTGTTTCCGGCATGCGGGCCCCTTGGGGGAGGACCGCACCGCGCAGGTTCTGCGGCCGTTCTCCCCCGCCCTGTCCCAAAAGACGACCCAGGAGAACCCCGTGAACCGCCCCGTCCTCCGGCTTGTGCCGGCAATTACTGCAGCGGCCGCTGCTGTCCTGGCACTCTCAGCCTGCACACCCGCTTCCTCGGGTTCGTCCTCCTATCACGCTTGCCTCGACGACACCTCGCTGCAATTCACGAGCATTGCCACATCAGCCGGGGACCTCGATTGCGGCCCTGGCAGTATCCCTGTGTCCTGGTTGGCTGCCGGAGCTGACGGGGAGGTCCCCAGCGTGGCGGCGACGGCGTCAGCCGATGCTAAGGGAGACAAGGGCGAACCGGGCGCCGACGGCAAGCCTGGAGAATCCGGGCCTGCCGGCGTTCCGGGGCGGGCGGGAGC